>JAXJTP010000163.1:0-5982 GCA_036309525.1 Acutalibacteraceae bacterium
GATTTTAAAGGGCGAAGCCCTTTAACTTCTCGTTAATCCCTAAAATGCCGTTGAAAACGGCATTTTAAAAAGACGATTATGAGTTAAGGACTCCGTCCTTAAAACCTGCAAGGGCGTTGCCCACGCAATCAATTCCTTCGGAATTGGTTACACCACCCACCACCCTTTAAAAAGGGTGGACCCAAACTTTACGTTTTTTCTCTATCGTAGTTTGTGTGTTAGCTCTACAAACCCAAATTTGTCTACCTGTTAATTAGCGTGTCTACAGGTATAATTAGGCATAAAACACGCTGAAATATAGCCCGAAAAACTTTTTTGAAAAAAATTAAAAAAAGTTTTAAAAAAGTGTTGACATTTATACTGTTATGGTGTATTATAATACTCGTCGCTGATGAGGACGTAAAACTCAAGCGAAGTTTCCAGTGTGGGAGCATAGCTCAGCTGGGAGAGCACCTGCCTTACAAGCAGGGGGTCACAGGTTCGAGCCCTGTTGTTCCCACCAAAATTGGCCCAGTAGTTCAGTTGGTTAGAACGCTAGCCTGTCACGCTAGAGGTCGACGGTTCGAGCCCGTTCTGGGTCGCCAATTTTGCCTTTGTAGCTCAGTCGGTAGAGCAGAGGACTGAAAATCCTCGTGTCGATGGTTCGATTCCGTCCGAAGGCACCATAATATGCGGATGTAGCTCATCTGGTAGAGCGCCACCTTGCCAAGGTGGAGGTAGCGAGTTCGAGCCTCGTCATCCGCTCCATAGTAAAAGCACTTGCAAATGCAGGTGCTTTTTGTTATTGTGTAGAAGGGAAGATGCCTATGACAGAGCTATTGCTTAAGTTGTTTGTAAAGGATTATCAGGAAGCTGAACAGCCAGCTGTGCGTGCTTCTATAGGTAGGCTTGCAGGTATTGTTGGAATTGTATGCAACAGCCTGCTTTTTCTTTTTAAGCTTATTGCTGGCTTGCTTGCTGGCTCGGTGTCAATTATTGCAGACGCTGTAAATAATCTTTCTGATGCCTCGTCATCGTTAGTTACATTAATAGGCTTTAAGCTTGCACAACGACCTGCCGATAAAAACCACCCATTTGGTCATGCACGCTACGAATATCTGTCTGGCTTTATTGTATCGGCATTGATATTTGTTATAGGAATAGAGCTTGCTAAATCCTCTGTTGAAAAAATAATTTATCCCGAGGCTGTTGAGCTGTCTATATTGAGTGTGAGTGTGCTGGTAGCCTCTGTTTTGCTTAAGCTGTGGATGTTCTTATTTTGTAGAAAGCTTGGTAAACGAATTAATTCAACTACACTACAGGCAACCTCTGTAGATAGCAGAAACGATGTTATAAGCACCACAGCTGTGCTTGTTGGCTGTGTAATAGGATATTTATTCGATATAAAAATAGATGGCTATATAGGCTTAGGTGTGGCACTGTTTATTATCTATTCTGGTATTACCTTGGCTAAAGAAACTATAAATCCACTGCTCGGCGAGCAGACAGATGAAAAGCTTGTAGATGATATATCAGAGCTTGTGCTGTCGCACGATAAAATTATAGGTATGCACGACCTGCTTGTACACGATTATGGCCCTGGGCAGTGCTTTGCGTCTGTTCACGCTGAATTAAACGCAGATGAAGACCCTCTTATCTGCCACGACATTATTGACGATATAGAGCGTAATGTGCTTGAAAAGCTCAGTGTTAATTTGGTTATTCATTACGACCCTGTTGTTACAGATGATGAAGAGCTTAACTATATGCGTGATGTAGTGGTTGATATAATTATAGAAATCGACTCACGCTTAACCCTGCACGATTTTCGTATGGTGCGTGGTGCTAAGCGTACAAAGCTTGTGTTTGATTTGGTTATACCATATTCAATGGAGGAGGAAAAGCACAGGCTGAAGGAAATAATTGATAAGGGCATAAAAACAGAGGGTAAGCATTATGACGCTGTAATTTGCTTTGATAAAAAGGAATAGGCTGAATCTGAAAATAATAAGCTCGCAAACAGACAATGGCAACTATGCTATTGTCTGTTTTGCTTCAGAGAAATAAAAGCTCAGAAAATAAAAAATCTGTTTTTGGTTGAAGTTATTGGCTATGTGTATTAAAATTATCTTTATAAAAAGGAAGTGATTTTATGGCTAAAGAAATTAAAACAAACGTTATGAGAATATTGGATAAAGCAAAAATTGAGTACAACCATTATGATTACAGTAAAACAGGCTGTACTGTTGGTATGGAAATAGCAGAAATGCTAGGGCAGAATCCTGATTGCGTATTTAAAACGCTTGTAACAGTTGGCTCTAAAACAAAGGATTATTATGTATTTATGGTGCCTGTAAATAAAGAATTAAATCTAAAGAAAGCATCACAGGCTGTTGGTGAAAAGGCTATACAGATGATACCACAAAAGGATTTGCTAAAGGTTGCTGGCTATGTGCATGGTGGTTGCTCGCCTATTGGTATGAAAAAGCAATATGTAACCACAGCACACTGTACAGCTAAGGATTTTGACAAAATATTATTCAGTGCTGGCAAGGTTGGCTATCAGGTAGAGCTTAGCTTTGATGATTTGTGCAGGGTTTGTCCTGTAAGCCTTGCTGATATTGTGGAGTAATTTATAACACTATATTGAATAATAAAGGAGATATAGCTGTGCTTGAGTTAATAGATTTCAAAGCTGGAAAAATTACCTATAATGAATTTAATATTGACTTTAGTAAACCCTTTAAAACGCAGTTGGACTGCTTAGCAGAGGATTTATTGCAGGTTGAGTATGATAATGGTTATATTATTGATTTAGGGTGGTATTCTGAGCTTGATGAAAATGGGTGCTTTGTAGTATATGTAATACGAAATTTTGAGTGGCTTATGCCTCTATTTGAAAAAAGAGCCTATACAAAGAGTGAGCTTAAGCAGATTTTAGAGGAAGCAATAGGCTTGATTTGTGGTTAGCTGATATATACGTTGTACCAATGTGTAAAGATAAAATGTGTAAATCTTATAGATAATGTCAAAATTTTTGTTGTAAAAAATACACAAAAAAGAATTTATCTATGTTGCAATTTTAAAGATTATACTATATAATATATGTGTTAGATTATATGCAATACCATTTGTAATGCTTTAGCATAGATCGTTATATTGCAGAAACAGGAGGATAATATGGCAGATATTAAAAAATTGTTTAGCTCTGAGTATCTTACAAAGGTAATCAATGCTGATTCAGCTTTCCCAGGTGGTATACTTGGCCCACACCTAACTGATAATGGTATGGTAGTTAATGTGTACAACCCACACGCAGTAGGGGTTACTGTTGTAGATAAAAGAAATGGTCAAAAATTTACAGCTGAAAAAACTGACGAAGCTGGTCTTTACACAGCATTTTTAGGCTGTGATGTTTCAACACCTTATCACCTGGAGATTAACACAGGTGAAGAGGAAGATGTTGAGGTTGTTGAGATTGAGAAGGTTATGGAAGAGGACGAAGACGGAGAAGAAAAAGAGGTAGAGGTTGAGGTAACAAAAACAGTAAGAAGACCTAAGCCTCCTATTCAGGTAGAGGACCCTTATCGTTTCCCTGTTCAGACATCATCAGTAGATGCATACCTATTTGGTACAGGTACACTATACGGTGTTTCTGATATTATGGGTGCACACATTAAGACTGTTGACGGTGTAACAGGTACACTGTTTACTGTTTGGGCTCCTAATGCAACAAGAGTAAGTGTTATTGGTGATTTCAACGGCTGGGACGGAAGAATGCACCAGATGAACAAGGCACATAATATAGGTATATTTGAAATCTTTGTTCCAGGTGTTGGTGAAGGCGATTTATATAAATTTGAAATCAAGACCTGTTGGGGTACATTAGTAACAAAAACTGACCCATATGGTAATTATCAGCAGAAGCGTCCAGAAACAGCTTCTATCGTTACTGACCTTACAAAGTTCCAGTGGTCAGATGATGAGTGGATTGAAAAGAGAAAAACTACAAATCACGACGCTCAGCCAATGGCTATTTATGAGCTTCACCCAGGCTCATGGAAGAAGAAGGGTGAAAACAGAGATGAATTCCTTACATATCGTGAGCTTGCTGTAGAGCTAGCAGATTATGTAACAGAAATGGGCTATACTCACATTGAGCTTATGGGTATTTCAGAGCACCCATTTGACGGTTCATGGGGTTATCAGGTAACAGGCTACTATGCACCAACATCTCGTTTTGGTTCTCCTGAGGATTTCCAGTATTTTGTTGATTATATGCATAGCAAGGGTATCAGCGTTATTCTTGACTGGGTACCAGCTCACTTCCCTAAGGACGCACACGCTCTTGCAAAGTTTGACGGCACACCTATTTACGAGCATCCAGACGCACGTAGAGGCGAGCACCCAGACTGGGGTACATTCATCTTCAACTACGAGAAAACAGAGGTTCGTAACTTCCTTATCGGTAGTGCATTATTCTGGATTGAGAAGTTCCACATTGATGGCTTGCGTGTTGACGCTGTTGCTTCTATGCTTTATTTGGATTATGGTAAGAAGGACGGCGAGTGGCTACCTAATATGTTTGGTGGTAAGGAAAACCTTGAGGCTATCGAGTTCTTGAAGCACCTGAATTCTATCGTAGAGAAGAGTGGCTCTGGTGCAGCTATTATGGCTGAGGAGTCAACATCCTTCGGTGGTGTTACATACGACGTAAATAATGGTGGCTTAGGCTTCTCTTATAAGTGGAATATGGGCTGGATGAACGACTTCCTAAGATATATGTCAACAGACCCAATTTATAGATGTCATGACCACCACGAGCTTACATTCAGTATGGTATATGCAACATCAGAGAAGTTTATTCTTGTACTTTCTCACGATGAGGTTGTATATGGTAAATGCTCAATGATTAATAAAATGCCTGGTGACGATTGGCAGAAGTTTGCAAACCTGAAGACTGCATACGGCTTTATGTTTGGTCACCCAGGTAAGAAGCTATTGTTTATGGGTCAGGACTTTGCACAGTATGACGAGTGGAACGCAAACAAGGAGCTTGACTGGTATCTTGTTGACTTTGTTCAGAACAACAAGAATATGCAGACATTTGTTAAGGACCTACTAAAGGTTTACAGAAACTACCCTGCACTATATGAGCAGGACTTCACATATGATGGCTTTGAGTGGATGAACTGTAACGACTGGAGCAACAGCGAAATCAGCTTTGTTCGTAAGCCTTCAACACCTGGCGAAAAGCATATTCTAGTAGTTTGTAACTTTGTACCTTGCCCACACGACCATATCAGAATTGGCGTACCTTGCAAGGGTGAGTATAAGCTTGTACTTTGCAGTGATGACCTTAAGTACGGTGGTACAGGTAACTACTATACAGAAAAGCTTGTAGCAGAAAAATCAGAGGCTGACGGTAAGCCATACTCTGTACATTATGTAATTCCACCTCTAAGCGTAAGTATCTTCGAGTTTGACTATTGCCCAGACACACCAGAGGAGCTAGAGGCAGAGGCTAAGGCTGCTGAAGAGGCTGCTGCGAAAGATGCTGAGGCACAAAGACTTGCAGAGGTAGCAAAGGCTCTTGAGGATATCGAGACAAAAGAGGCTGAAACAGAGGATCCTGTTGAGCTAAAAAGACTTGCAAATATGAAGAAGCTTATGGAAATGAAGAAAAAGCAGTATTCTAAGTAAGTGATAAATTAATATAGTTAATATAAAAACCGACTTAACCCAAAGGGCTAAGTCGGTTTTTTGTAGTTAAAGCTAATTAAAGGATATATAAATTTGGGGTTGTAGGGCTAACACACAAACTACGATAGAGAAAAAACATAAAGTTTGGGTCCAGCCTTTTCAAAGGCTGGCAGGTCAAGGACAGAGTCCTTGCAGGTTTTAAGGACGGAGTCCTTAACGCATAATCGTCTTTTTAAAATGCCGTTGAAAACGGCATTTTAGGAATTAACGAGTAGTTAAAGGGCGTTGCCTAATGTAACC
>JAXJTP010000164.1:0-42456 GCA_036309525.1 Acutalibacteraceae bacterium
ACGTAAAGTTTGGGTCCAGCCTTTTTAAAGGGTGGTGGGGTTAAGGGGTGAAACCCATCGTGGGATTTTAAAGGGCAACGCCCTTTAATTTCTCGTTAATTCCTAAAATGCCGTTGAAAACGGCATTTTGACAAACTAATGATATTCACAAAACTGCATTTTGCACAGAAATTATATCACCAATATTGTAGGGCAGGGGCTTGCTCCTGCCGTTGCATAAACCTCTGGATTTCGGCAGGAGCAAGCCCCTGCCCTACAGTGTTTGAGTGTTTAAAATAATTTGTTATTAATTCGACAAACCCAAATTTATTTCATCAACAATATTCGCAAGCTCTTCTAAATCCATTAACGAATTAAGCACGTCGATTAGTGCGTTTGTAGTGATGTATTGTGGCAGATTGAGCTTTTTTAGTAGCTCACCTCGCATTTTTTGGCTGTTATCTCTGCCTGTTAAGCCTAGCTTATACAAATCAGTTTTACTTATACTGTTTTTCTTGTTGGCAGAATTATATGTAACACCTGCGTTTTTTAAAGAGAGCAGTAGCTGTTGCTCGTTAATGCCCTCTACGCCAAGAGTGCCCTCCTTTGATGGTGCGTCCTTGCGTTTTTCTTTACCCTTAATCTGTGGAATATATGCGTGCTTTATCTGCTCCTTAGGTACGATATTTTTAAGGTGGTTTCTTATAACAAAGCCTGCACCGTCGCTGTCGGTAAGTACTATAATGCCTTGCTTCTGGGCAAGCTGTTTTATAAGGCTTACCTTTTCCTTATCCTTAAAAATTCTGAATCCGTTTGTTTCTATGATAGTAGCATTTACAACAGACTTAAGCCTCATTTTGTCATATTTGCCCTCTACTATTATAGCCTCTTTTATAGTTATCATCGTCCTACTCGCTTTCCTGTAATAATAAGCTTTGCTACAAGCTGTTCAAGCATTAATCTTTTGTTTGCACTGCTACTGTTCATAGCTGTATTTGTTTCTGCAAGATACTCTAAGCATTTGCAGATGTCCTCGGTAGTAAGCTTTGCTGACTCTCTTTCTGCCTTTTTTAGTCTGAATTCCTTTCGCTTATAATCAAAGTCCTTAGCTACATCATCGGCACGCATACCACTTTCAACTGCAAGCCTTACTCTGTAAATATCTGTATAGGTATTAGAAAGCTCTGCCAAAATCATAATAGGCTCTTCTCTTTGATAAAAAAGCAAATCAAGCCTTTCAAAGGCATTGTCCCATTCGCCAGCAATTACAGCCTTAGTCATATCAAAAACCCTTGTCGCAAGATTTTTTGTTACTATTGTGTTTATAGCCTCTATAGTTATTTCACCCTCGTTTACATAGGCACATAGCTTATCCATTTCGTTTTTCAGGGTGTTAAGGTCTGTACCACTGTATTCGATTATCTTACTGGCATTGTCAGGTGACAGAATAAGATTTCTCTTAGAAGCCCAGCTTATAAGCTGTTTGCGAAGGTCGGCTACTGTTTTCTTTGCAAAATCTACTGCTACACCGTGCTTATCAGCCGTATCAATCAGCTTTTTCCATATTGATGGCTTTTTGCCACTTGGTAAAAGTGTAGTCATTGCTATAACTACTATTGTAGCTGGTGGTAAATCAGCCAATGCACCTAGCAAAGCCTTTAAATCCTTGTCGGTGATTTTCTCTATTGGCAAATTTTCTATAAGCACATAATTATAAGGGCAACCAAAGGGAATAATTTCGATAGCCTTAAGAATATCCTCAATGGTGTTATCCTCGTTGTAGCTGTGAAAATAAAAATCTGATGGTGTTTTACCTATTGCCTTTTCCTGTAGCTTTTTAGAGTATACAGATACAAGCATTTTTTCCTCACCATATAAAAGGTAAAGATTTTTGAAATCCATATTTTTTATCTGTCTTTTTAAATCTGCTTCATTCAGCTTTGCCATAGGTTTGCTCTCCTGTTTAAAAATTCGTATATCATTACATCGCCATTTTCTGTATAGTAATAGTCATTTTCTTTAGCCTTGCCACAGAAAATAGTGTTATCGCTGTCTATACAATCAATATCAGTACAGCCACGCTGTAAAATAAGCACAGTACACTCTCTGTAATTTTCGGGTAGCTGTGAGCAATCTGCATTTTGTGGCGACACCAGAATACTGCTGTTTTTGCTTGTAATATACAGCCAGTTTTTATTGTCGGCTGTAATTATTTGATATTGATAATCATTAAAGTTTAATCGGGTATTGCTATCTATATATGTGATATTTTCAGTCTTGATTAGCTCGTTAAGTGTATCGGAATATTTATCGGTATCATATAACAAAATATTATCAATGTCAAACTCGCATATATAATCCTCTGCGTATTTACTGTAATGCTTTCGGTAATCGGGAATTATCAGCAAATTAACCCTTTTACCCTCGATAGCCTTAAATGCGTTATCACTGTTGTAGGTATCTCCACCACAGGCTAAAACATTAATGCCATTTGCTGTATAATCAATAATTGTTACACCGTTGCCTGTGTCTACAATTTGCAGGCAAAATGTAGTGCTCATAAAAATGTAGCCAAGCACAAGCACTATAATATATACGCCACTGCATATAGCTACACAAAAGCCTGTATTCTTAATTTTAAAGCCCTGATAAATAAAGAGCACTGCAATTATAAATATAACAATAAAGGTAGCAAGCTTTACAGTAACAGAGCCTAAGCTTATTGTAGCCACAGGCAAGCCCGACACAAATTCAGACACCCATATTATAAAGCAACAAAGGCAATTTTCAGCTACTGCAATAATTTCTGCAATTGCTGACAATATAGGAATATAAAGCAACACTGTAAGAATTATTCCCAGAATAATAGTAACAGGTGCTACAGCTGTTACTAGCAGATTTGAAAGCAGAAAATAGGTGCTGAAGCTCTCAAACACAAAAACCATAACAGGTAATGTAAATAATGTAGCTGAAAGAGAAACGCTTGCACAGCTTACTATATATTTAACAAGCCAGTTTACCAGCCTTAGCCTTTTATTCTTTATAGCCCTTGGTACCCTACTAAGAATAAAGGTACTTATTTTGCTCTCTACAGAAATTATCCCCAAGGTAGCAGAGAATGACATAATCAGGCTCAGGTTACCTATTGCAAGTGGATTTATCAGTGTTATCAATAAACCAGCAAAGCCAAGGCTGTTAAAGGGGTCTGCCTTTTTCATAGAAAAATACGAGCAAAGGTAAATAATATTCATAACAGCACAACGAATTACAGAATATGTAAAGCCTGTAAATACTACGTACAGTAATATTATACCGATAGTAATACCTGCTGTGATTTTCTTTTCCTTTATAAAAAGTGAAAGCAATTTAAAAACAAAGCCTGCTATTATAGATAAATGCAAGCCCGAAACAACCACTATATGGCTTAAGCCTGCTTGCCTGAAGCTTTCTTGAATTGCTTTATTCATAGTGGCTTTATTTCCTAGCATTAAAGCCATTAATAAACCACTGCTCTCGCTGTTAAGCACAGACGAAAGCTTGCTTTCTATGCTGTTGTGGATATTATTCAAAAATGAATCCCACATAATGGTCTGGCTACCTAGCCCTTTGATACTGCCCTTAATTACTGTTGCGTTTGTATAGTAGCCATCAGAAATATTGTGATAGTAATACGGTGATTTCTTTACTTCTTTAAACTCAACCTCCAGCTTAATATCATCGTATAAATTGCATTTGAAATCCTCTGCTGATGATAGCTTAAGCCTAATGCTTTGAGGTGTAGTAGCTGTTTGCTTATCAATTATATTTACTGCTTTAGTCTTTATTGAGTAATAATATCTGCCGTTAACAGAGTAAGGCTCCTCTGTTATTGTGGCTGTAAGCTGTGCAGTGCTACCTTCAAGCTGTTTTACTGGCATAGCCAGAAGGCTATAACAGCCCGAATAGGCAAGAATACCAAAGGCTATGCACAGCAGTCCTGTGCATAGCTCCTTTTTCTTTTTATCCTTATAGAAAATTGCACATATTACTGCAAGAAAAGAGGGGAGAGCTACAAAATAAAAAGCAAGGTCGGTGCCCACTATTACAGCGACTAGCAGACCAAGCATATAGCACAGCCCAACTACATAAAACACCGACCTCACATTATCACCCTTACTTATTTACAATAGCTACCTGATTATTTAGGGAAAACAGGTAGTGGCTCTAAGAAAATTATATCATCTCTGTTTTTAGCGTCACCCTCGGCAAGCACTGTTGCCTTACCCACGGTTATACCACCAGCCTGCTTTACAAGCTCCTCAATAGCCAGCAATGATTCACCTGTGCTTATAACGTCATCTACAATAAGTACACGCTTGCCCTTTAGTGCGTTAGCGTCATCTCCACTTAAATAAAGCACCTGTTCCTTAGCTGTGGTAATAGACTTGCATTTATACTCCATTACATCTGTCATATATAGCTTTACAGATTTTCTTGCTATTACATATTTTCTACAGCCCTGTCTTGCAACCTCGTAGCATAGTGGAATGCCCTTTGCCTCGGCTGAAATTACAATATCGTGCTCAGGGCATTTTTTTAAAAGCTCTGTTGCAGTAGCCTCTGTAATTTCTACATCATTGAACATTATAAAAGCAGCTATATCCAGATTTTCTGCAACCTCACAAAGAGGTAGCTTTCTTGTACAGCCTGCAATCGTCATCTCATAATATTCCATTGTTAAAATCTCCTGTTTCTGAAAATTGCTTTTAATAATCCTTTTATTTTTCAAGCCATAGTGCCGTTAAGCTTATCTCCACCCAAAATGTGGAAATGTAGATGAAATACAGTCTGACCTGCATTTGCACCACAGTTGCTTACTACTCTGTATCCGTCAGCAAGGCTGTTTTCCTTTGCAATCTGAGGGATAGTCTCGAAAATATGTGCTATAACACTGCTGTTTTCTGGAGTAATACCGTTCATACTCTCGATATGCTCCTTAGGAATTACAACAATATGCACAGGTGCCTGTGGCTGAATATCAAAGAAGGCTACAATCTTATCGTCCTCGTATGCTTTTTTTGATGGGATTTCTCCCTTTATAATTTTACAAAAAATACAATCCATATTTTCCATATCCTTTCAACATAATTTACAAAAATATTTTATCACACCAGCCCTTTACAGTAAAGATGTTTATATAAATAAATTTGGGTTTGTTATTTTTATGCTATAAGCAAAAAGGAACAGCTCCGTTAAGAACTGTTCCATTTATTGTTTTAAATAATATTACTTGTTTTTATTCTGGATATACTCGTCAATAGCAGTAGCTGCTGTTTTACCTGCACCCATTGCAAGAATAACTGTTGCAGCACCTGTTACAGCGTCACCACCAGCGTAAACGCCCTCACGAGATGTCAAGCCGTTTTCGTCAGCGATAATGCCACCCCACTTCTGAGTATCCAAGCCCTCTGTTGTTGACTTGATAAGTGGGTTTGGAGAAGTACCGATTGACATAATAACGCAATCAACCTCAAGCTCAAACTCTGAATCTGCCTTTACAACAGGTCTTCTTCTGCCAGAAGCATCAGGCTCGCCTAGCTCCATCTCTACGCACTTCATAGCACCAACCTTGTTTTCTTCGTTAGGTAGAATCTCAACAGGGTTTGTAAGTAACTTAAAGATAATGCCCTCTTCCTTAGCGTGCTCAACCTCTTCTGCTCTTGCAGGAAGCTCGTCTTCGCCTCGTCTATATACTATATAAACCTCTTCAGCACCTAAACGCTTAGCACATCTTGCAGCGTCCATAGCAACGTTACCACCACCAACAACTGCAACCTTTTTAGAGTTTGCAATTGGTGTTGTGCTGTTCTCTTTGTAAGCCTTCATAAGGTTTACTCTTGTTAGGAACTCGTTAGCTGAATATACACCCTTCAGGTTTTCGCCAGGGATATTCATAAATCTAGGTAGACCAGCACCAGAGCCGATATATACAGACTCAAAGCCATACTCATTCATAAGCTCATCGATAGAAAGAATCTTACCGATAACCATATTAGTTTCAACCTTTACACCTAAAGCCTTAAGTGTTTCGATTTCCTTCTGTACAATAGCCTTTGGTAGTCTGAATTCTGGAATACCATATACAAGTACACCACCAGCAAGGTGAAGTGCCTCGAATACAGTTACCTCGTAGCCCTTTTTAGCAAGGTCACCAGCACAGGTTAAGCCAGATGGACCAGAGCCGATAATAGCAACCTTATGACCATTTGACTGTGGCTTTTCAATTACAACGTTCTCTTTGCTGTTGTGTCTGTCAGCTACAAAACGCTCAAGTCTGCCTATACCAACAGCCTCGCCCTTAATGCCACGAACACACTTCTGCTCGCACTGTGACTCCTGTGGGCATACTCTACCACATACAGCAGGTAGAGAGCTTGACTCTGAAATTATATCATAAGCACCGTCAAAGTTACCCTTAGCAACCTCCTGAATAAATGCAGGAATGTTGATATGTACAGGACAGCCACTTACGCAAGGCTTGTGCTTACAGTTAAGGCAACGCTGAGCCTCGTCAATAGCAACTTCCTCTGTATAACCAAGTGCAACCTCTAAGAAGTTTTTATTTCTTATATTAGGCTCCTGAGAAGGCATTTCATTTTTCTTTAAAGACATATTAGGCATTTTATTCTACCTCCTTCTTGAATAGGTTACAGGTTTCGCTGTGTGCATGACGCTCAAACTCCTTGTACATTGAGCCACGCTCCATAGCCTCGTCAAAGTCTACAAGATGACCGTCAAAGTCAGGACCATCTACACAGGCAAACTTTGTTTCGCCACCAACTGTAAGTCTACAACCACCGCACATACCTGTACCGTCGATCATAATAGGGTTCATACTTACAACAGTCTTAATATTGTATTCCTTTGTAAGCTTACATACGAATTTCATCATTATTAGTGGACCAATAGCGATAACCTCGTCGTACTGATTACCAGCCTCGATAAGAGCCTGTAAAGCGTTTGTTACTAAGCCCTTTTCGCCATAGCTTCCATCGTCTGTCATGATCTTTAGAATATCGCTTACATTATCAAACTCTTTTTCAAGAATTACAAGGTCTTTATTTCTAAAACCAACTACACTGTGCACCTCACAGCCCTGATTATGTAGCTTCTTAGCGATTGGGTATGCAATAGCACAGCCAACGCCACCACCGATAACTGCAACCTTCTTTAAACCATCTGTATGAGAAGCAACACCAAGAGGGCCAACAAAATCAGAAATAAACTCGCCCTCTGCTTTGTGGTTAAGCTTTTCTGTTGTAGCACCAACAATCTGGAAAATAATTGTAACAGTGCCCTTCTCTCTGTCAAAATCAGCAACTGTTAGTGGAATTCTTTCGCCGTCCTCGTCTACACGCAAAATGATAAACTGACCAGGCTCTGCCTTTTTAGCAACAAGTGGTGCATCAATTTCCATTAGTGTAACAGTAGGATTAAGCACTTCTTTTCTTACTATCTTGTACATAAATAAACTCACCTTTCAAAATCAATCAAATGAAAATGATTTATATTACACTTCATTGTATCACAAACAGATTTCAAAATCCAGTGTTTTTCCATATAAACGACAAATGTTTTTGCCATACTGTGGAAATACAGGGTTATTTAAGGGGATTTGTAGGGGTTAGGATTAATTTATAGGTAGTAGGGTAGGTGAATTTGGGGTTGTAGGTCAGTTACGGATTAGCACAAACCCAAACTTTACGTTTTTCTCTATCTTAATTTGTACGTAACTCCCCTACAAACTCAAATTTGTCATTCTGTTTTATCGTTATCACAGCTTTACCCAAAGCAAAAGCAGGGTGTGCTACCATAATCAGTAGCACACCCTGCTATACTTTATAGCTGTTAAATTATTTATCAGACTTTTTATTAAGAGTAACCTTTTTATTAAGCTTTTTGTTTTGCCACTTTACCCACAATGGACCAGCTATGCAGATTGATGAATAACAACCTGAAATTACACCAATCATCATAGGTAGAGCAAATGTAATTACTGACTGAATGTTAAATATTAATGCGAAAATCAATACACATACAATAGCTGAAAGTGTTGTAAGTGATGTACAAACTGTTCTTCTGAATACCTGTGTACCACTCTTGTTAAACAGGATATCGTAGTCAATTTTCTTGCCAGCCATACGATTTCTGTTTTCACGTACTCGGTCGTAAATAACGATAGTATCGTTTAGTGAGTAACCAAGAATCATAAGTGTTACAGCAATAAAGTTACTGTCGATAGGCATTTGAAGAATTACAAATGTAAAGTAAATCATTGCAACGTCGTGGAATAGTGCAACCAATGCCATTACACCAGCTGACCAACCACCGATTTTCTTAAATCTAAAGGCTACGAATATAACCATTAGCACACAAGCAATAGCAACAGCAACCATACATTTTGCAAAGAACTTCCAACCCATTGATGACTCAACAGACTGTGAGCCAACCATTTTAACGTCGTTGTCAGGGAAGCTCTCCTGTAGCTTAGCTGTAAGGTTTTCCATTACATCAGTTGTAATAGTTTTCTGACCAGAGAACTGTACAGATAGCAGATAACCATTCTGTAGCTGAGAGCCGTCCTCTGCCATTGTTATGTTATCACCAATATTGAAGGATACTGTATCCTCGGTTTCCTTCTGGATAAGATTCTTCATAGCCTCAGTGTCAACATCTCCAACATAGTTGTACTGGAGGATTGTACCACCTGTGAACTGAATATCAAGTGTAACACCAAAAATTATGTTACATATAATACCTATAACAATTATCGCAATAGAAATGCCCATAAAAATTTTGGATTTTCCTGTAAAGTTAATTATTTTTTTCATTACTTACCGGCACCTCCATATAACCACTTTTTACGGAATAGCTTTATTCCTGAAACAGACTTAAGCATTAGTCTTGATGCAGCCACACCCATTATAAAGTTGGAAATTACACCAACCAACAATGTATAACCAAATGAGTAAATTGTACCTGTTGTTGATGGTCCGAAAATGCCTGAAAGAATATTTACAGGGCCAAATACCAATAATAGAATTATTGATACGATAATTACTGTTACGTTACCGTCAAAGATAGCCCAGAATGAGCCCTTTGTACCTGTCATAATAGCACCGTCGATAGTTTTGCCGTTTCTTATCTCCTCACGAACACGCTCGGCTGTGATAATGTTAGCGTCGGCACCCATACCAATTGACAGAATCATACCTGCAATACCAGGTAGTGTCATTGTAAAGCTTGGGATTACTGTAAAGAAGCCTGATACAGCAGCAACTGAAAGTGCTAGCTGACCAAGTAGTGTAAGTACAGCAATAAAGCCAGGTAGTCTATACATAACAAGTAGGAATATTGTCATAAAGATAAGTGCAGCAACAGCAGCATAAGCCATTGCAACAAGTGCAGACTCGCCCAGTGTTGGGTCTACTGAACCAAAGCTTGTTGTTTCTAGCTTAAATGGTAGAGCACCAGCATTGATTTTTGTAGCAAGCTTCTGTGCTTCCTCTGCTGATGACATACCAGTAATAGTAGCCTCACCGTTTGTAATTACAGCCTGTACTGTTGGAGCAGAAATCATTTCGTCATCCAGCCAGATAGAAACAGTCTGTCCCATATAATCTGATGTAATCTGCTGGAAAACACCTGCGTCCTTAAGCTTTAGACCTACCACAATCTCAGCACCGTCAGAAAGAACATTTGCAGACTCTACATTTGAACCGTCCATAAGAATTGTTTCTGCTGTTTCGCCGGTAGGTGTTTTAAATACTGGCTCACCGTTTGCGTTCATATCAGTAGTAGCGTAAGATTGTCCTGGTCTGAAAGCAAGCTGTGCTGTTGCAGAAATTTCTTCAATAGCCTTTTTAGCGTCAAACTCTGTTTCGTCCTCTTTCCAAGGGAATCTTACAATAATTCTGTCGCTTGAAGCGTCAGCGTACAGCTCATAGTCTGTAACATTGTTTGAAACAAGTCTTGTTTCAATAACAGCCTTAGCTGACTCGATTTCTTCGTCTGTAGCATCGTAGCCGTCAGCTGGCTTAAAGGTAGCCTCTACGCCACCTCGAATGTCTATTCCCCATCTAATGTCACCAATACCCTTAATTACGGTTTTGTCAATGTCACCGTACTGAGTATGCAAGCCAAAGGCTGCAAAATAACTCAAAACAAGTATAAGGATGGCAATGATGAAAAATACTGGTTTTGCAACTCTTTTCAATCGTATTACCTCCATAAAGGGATTTTAAAATTTACCATATCCAAGCCATTTATACAGAAATATTTAAATAACACCTAAGATACAGCATAACAGAATAATTATATATTTTTTTACAATAAAAGTCAATTGAATGACTTTTTTTCGTTATAATTACAAAAGCCACCAGAATAATTTGTGCAACATTTGCAAGAGCCTGTGTCTTAGTAAATAGCATAGCTTGAAAATCAGTGGTTTATTATGGTATAATTAAAATATAATAATTTGTGAGGTTGAATATTATGTTAACATATTTAAGAGGGGATTTATTATCCAGCCCAGCACAGGTACAGGTTAACACTGTAAATGTAGTTGGGGTTATGGGCAAAGGTATAGCATTACAATTCAAAAATAAATATCCTGAAATGTTCAAATCTTATCGCCAAATATGTGAAAAGCATTTATTCGATGTAGGAAATCTTTACCTGTGGAAATCCTCAAAAAAGTGGGTTCTTCTTTTTCCAACAAAAAAACACTGGAGAAATCCCTCAAAAATTGAATATATTGAAAGTGGTTTAAAGAAATTTGTTGAGAATTATGATCGTCTGGGAATTGAATCAATTGCATTCCCTAAGCTTGGTTGTGGAAATGGTAATCTGGATTGGAATATTGTTAAGCCTATAATGGAAAAATACCTTAAGCCATTACCAATAAACATTTATATTTATATTGATAACTACAACGATTTTCAACCTGAGCATACTGATGATAATTTTATTGAGTGGCTACATAGCAATCCAAGAGATTTAAGCTTTAATGAACTCAAAGAAGAATTACTGGCAGTTATTAAAAACAACAATCAAATATTATATGCCGATGGTTTTATAAAATATATTGAGTGGGATAAGAATATCCTGCTAATAAAAAATGGCAGGGAGATTACTGTAAAAGAAGATGAGTTCTGTGATTTTTGGGATTATATTAGAAATGTTGGAATTATTGAAATTAATAAAATCCCAGAATCGTATACTCCTTATGCAGAAGTGTTACTGAAATTGCTAAACAAGTTAAAATACCTACAACCAGTATTAATTTCAAGCGATGAAAATAAAATTGATACAAGCTACGGTTATCAATACTCAGAGGACTGATATGACGTATAATGATATAATAAAAAAACAGAGAAATATGCTTCCAAAATCAAGAAGCTGGTGGCCTAAATATTTTTATCATTTTACTGATATAAAAAATGCTTTAGGTATTATTGATAAGGGCTGGATTTTTGGAAGACAGATGGCTATTGAAAATAATTTAATGCAAACTGATAATGCTAGCAATTCAGTAATTTCATTATCAGCTAACGGCATTAAGCAGTATGCCCGATTATATTTCAGACCTAAAACTCCTACTCAATTTCATAACGAGGGGTATAAACCACAGGATGTCAGAAAATCTGATATAAATGCGAATTGCCCTATACCTGTTTTCTTCTTTTTAGATGCCGAGAAGGTTTTGAATATGGAGGGAACAAAATTTTCAGAGGTTTCCTGTGCAGGTAAAAGCGATTTAGAGCTACTATATGGAGAAAAAAGCTTTTCTGAACTTCCATTTGATAAAATATTTCACGAAGGTTATTTAGATGAGAAAAATAAATATGACATAATAAAACACAGGCACGCAGAGGTAGTTCGCTTAGGTGGTATTCCTATTAAGGATTGTCTAAAGGGTATAGTGTGTAGAAGCGTAGCCGAAAAACAAACGTTGCTTTATATATTACAAACCTTATATTATGAAAAATATTGTGAATACAGAGATTTAATGATTTATAGTCCTCAGTTGGATATGTTTTTTAATAATGGAATATTTATTAAAGAAGTCAGATACGATGGCAAATTACATATAGTACTTAATGATGTATCTAAGAGAAGGTCATATAACGCTATAGACACATTAATTAATTGTGAAGCTACAATAGATTATTTAGACTCTTTTAAAAATATACTCAATCGTCAAGCAGATTCCTGTAAAATTGATTATTTAAAAACATCAGAGATTAATATAGATATTCCTGATGATTTTAAAGGCTATATACTATTAGAGGTGTATTTTGATGATATATTAATGTTTAAGAATATAATTGATATAAATCTGGAGAGCTTAATATAAAATATAATTTATAGCTTTGATGTGCAATTAAGAAAAGAAATAAAACGAGGTGATTTTATGTCTGATGTAACAGCAGTAATTGATACTTTATCTGATGTAGCTGATGTATTGCCTACATCTGGAGAGACAAGATCAAGAATGGACTTAAAAAAATATGTGGTTATGTTTGTGGTTGTTGCTTTGTTATATCCAATGATTGGTTTGGTAGAATACTACATCAAGGTAGAGGATTATCATTCTTTATCACGTTCAAACGTAGTGAATGAAAAGCTGTTTAACGGAACAATGGACGAACTATATGGTCCTATTGCTAGTCATGATAATGGTCAAATGCTTTATTTGGTACCAGTTGATAATGATAAATTTATTCCTTTTACGTCTGATAAGGAGGAATTTAAAAGCTATAATGAAGCTGGTGAAAAAATAAAATTTATAGGACAAATAAGAGAAATGAGCTATCAGGAGAAAAGCCTCTCTAAAAAATTTCTTGAAAGTCAGGGCTTTACCAGAAAGCAAATAGAAGAAATCCTTATCCCTTATACTCTTTCAGGAATAGAGCTAGATGATATTACACAGATAAAGTTTTGTCATAATTTAGCCCTTTTGGGTGCTTTGGTAGGTTCGTTGTTCTTTTTACCAGAATATCGTGATTTTTTAGATCGCACTAATAAAAACAAAAACAGCAATCAACCAGATAATTTCCGTCCTTCAAACTACTATCCTTACAATAACAGACCAACCTCTCCAAATGAGAGATACAGCACCTACTCTGATAATAGATATACTCCACAATATACTGCACAGGGTCAAAACAGAGAAAATAAATAGGATAAATAAAACTATGCCCAGTAAGCCTGCTGATTAGCTTACTGGGCATATACTATTTATAAAAACAATTTATAGGTAAAGGATAGACATAGCAAAGCTATAGATTAGTTTATTTTATTATTTCTTCAATTATACCATTTTCCAAATCCTTAATATTATATATAGTTTCAAGCACATCAAAGGTTTCTTCAAGGTTATGCTTTGCACTGTTCCAGCCCTTTCCGTCGGTAAACCATACAAAGGTAAAGCCATTTATAGTATCTACCTCCTGTGCTATCTGCTTGTAGCTTCTTGCTGTTTCGTTAAGCTTAGAGCCACTGCTGGCATAGAAATTAGTTTCAATACCATAAATCATATTCTCTGTTTTAATAACAAAATCAAAACGCTTTTCGGCTTTTCCGTTATTTGATATTGCAGAAAGGTCAATTCCCCATTTTTCTGTAATCTGATGTATATACATCTCCTTAAAGTAGGTTTCGTTCTTTATATAGCCTGCTTTAGCTATATAGCTTTCTACCAAATCCTCCATAAGATGACCACCACGGTTTTTTCTTCCGTTAGAGTCTAAGCCTGTTTCAACTCCTGTAGCGTAATCAACAAGATTGCTGACAAGGTGATTTTCAAGTAAATCAAACAAGCCTGTTTTTCTCATAAACACCTTATATTGCTCAACAGAATAATTAGGCTTTTTAAAGCTGTATAAAAATTCTCCATCTATATCCATTGCAAAAATCTCATTAGCTCTTACAGCCAACAGCAAAGGAATACACTTAAGGGTTTCGGGATATTTTGAAACAATGCTTTCAAAATCGCTTTCTATATTTTTTGAGCCTGCTAACGAATTTAAAATATTAAGCTCTATTTTTATACTGTTTATGTTACTGTAAACCTTTTCAAAGTTTACATAATAATCATAATTTGCAATACTATCTCTGAACTGCAACAGCCAGCTGTTAAAATCTCGTGCCATATTATACCTCGTAATTAGTAATTAAAATTTCGTTTATCTTACCACGTGCAGAAGCCTTGCTGTTTATTGCTCTGCTTGCTGATATTCTGTTTATCTCAAAGCCCTTATACAGGTCATCAAAGAAATTATCGTTTTCGTTAACATTTTTAGGGTCAGAGTTACTCTCCATTACCTTTGCGTAATTTATAGCTTTTATAAAATTTGCAAGTCTTATTTGCTCTTTGTCATCAAACTGCTTTGCGTTATATGCAGTAAATTCAGCTGTATCTGTAAGAGGTCTGTAGGGTGGGTCGAAATAAACAAAGGTGTTTTTATCTATATATTTTTTAATTTCAGAATAATCACCTGACAATATGGTTACATTCTGTAGTAGCTCAGAGGTTTTGTTTAAATTCTCTCTGTCACAAATTTTAGGATTTTTATATGTTCCTGCCGGTACATTAAATAAGCCCTTTTTATTTACTCTGTACAAGCCATTAAAGCAGGTTTTATTCAGATATACAAACAAGCCAGCTCTTATAAGTGCGTTTTCATCTGTTCGGTTTTGAATAAGGCTGTTATATTTATTTCTCTGCTGTATATAGTAGAGCTTGCGATTTTCGCTATCTCTTTTTATATGCTCCTTCTCAAGCTCAGATAAAATTTCAATCAGACTAGCTACATTGTTTTTAACAGTACGATACAAATTAATCAGCTCGATATTTGTATCACAAATATATACCTCATCCATATCATAATTATTAAGAATATCAAACAACACAGCACCAGCACCAACCATAGGCTCACAATACCTTTTTATTGATACACCTAATTCAGCAGGATAAAATCTTCTGAAGGTTAGCAGTAGCTGACCCTTACCTCCTGCCCATTTTATAAATGGCTTTGCTGGGTTTTTATCGTCATAACGAAGTGTTCTTCCGTCAACAGGCTTTGATGCATCTATTGGAATTATCCACATATTGCCAACCATTGTTACATTAGGTATTCTATTTTCCTGACATAGAGTTATAACTCGCCTATGTGAGATATTCCACCTTTTAGCTGCCTCACTTGCAGACATATACTGTGCCTTAGCCATAATAAACCTCCAAAGAAAACTCGTTTAATTATTATATACCAGTATTGGAATAAAAGCAATATCAATAGCTGGGTAGACTTAATTTAAAATGGGGGGGGTAATTTTGTTTTTGTAGGGCAATATTATTAGCTTAACAGCATTGCCTTACAAAAACCCAACCTACTGCTAACTACTAAAAATAGTAACAGTAGGTTGGGTTGTTATAATTATATATTCAATAGTCAGATTAATTACAGCTTTTAAGCTTTTTTATGAGAAATACTGCCCTTCCATAGTCTGTGGTAGAATAGCAGAAGCACAGGGTATAGCTCTAGTCTGCCTGCTATCATATCAAAGCTTAGAACATACTTTGATAATGGTGAGAAAAACTCAAAGTTTTCTACAGGGCCAACCTTTGACAAGCCAGGGCCCATATTAGACAGACAGGTTAAAACAGCTGTAAAGTTTGTTTCAAAGTCGTGATTATCAAAAGAAATAATAAACATTGAACAAGCAAAAACAACAGCATAGGTCATAAAGAATACATTAACGCTACGAATAACATCGTGGTCAACTATTTTATTATCTACCTTAACCTTTCGCACTGTGCCAGGGTGTAGAAACAGGAGCAACTGATTTTTGATGGATTTGAAAAGAATTATAAATCTTGATACCTTCATACCACCACCAGTACTACCTGCACAGGCTCCGACAAACATCAGGCCAATCAACACTGTTTTTGAGGTTGCAGGCCATAGGTTGAAGTTAGCTGTAGAAAAGCCGGTAGACGAGATAAGTGACGCTACCTGAAATGACACAATTCTTAAATTATCAAAAAAGCCTATGGCTTTGTCATAGTTGTTTAACATAATTATGGTAATAGCTACTGCTATAACTCCAAAGTAGCATCTTACCTCTGACATTTTGAAAAAGCTTTTGAATTTTTTAGTAATTATAAAGAAAAATGCAGTAAAGTTTATTCCGAATACAATCATAAAGATTGTTACTACCCATTGTATAGCAGGAGAATAGCTTGTTAAGCTATCGTTTTTAACACCAAAGCCACCTGTGCCTGCTGTACCAAATGAGGTAAGTATGGCGTCAAAAACAGGCATTTTAAATATTATTAAAATTATAAATTCTATTACTGTTAATACAAAATAGATAAGATATAAAATCAAGGCTGTGTATTTTACCTTAGGTACAAGCTTGCCAACACTTGGGCCAGGGCTTTCTGCTCTCATAATGTGCATATGTCCACCATGGCTTTCTCCCTGAGATACCATAGGTATAACAGCAAGCAGAAATACAAGCACACCCATACCACCAAGCCAGTGTGTAAAGCTACGCCAGAATAAACAGCCGTGCGACATAGCCTCTACATTACTTAATATACTTGAGCCAGTAGTAGAAAAGCCCGAAGCAGTTTCAAAAAAGGCATTTGTAAAGCTTGGAATATCTCCACTGAAAACAAACGGCAGACTACCAAATAAGCTTAGTAATATCCAGCCCATAGATACAGTAACAAAGCCCTCTTTTACATTGAATACAAGCTTTTGGGGTCTTAAAAAAATAAGTACTGCTCCAATAGCAAGGCATATAAGTACGGTAAGAATAAAGGAGTATACCTGAGCTTCCTTATAGATTATCGAAACAAGAGCAGGTAACAATAAAAAGATACCTTCCATTGTCAGGATACACCCCAAGACAAATGAAATACTTCTGAAATTCATAGATCGCTACCTCTTTTATTTTAATATGTCGTTTATATCCTTAAGACCTGTATGTGTTGTTACAACAATTACTGTGTCACCCTCAAGAATATAGTCTTGTCCTCGTGGGATTATAAGCTTTCCGTTACGGATAATGCTTGCAATAAGTAAATCGCTTTTAAGCTTCATTTCACAAAGAGGTACATCTGTAACCTCTGAGGATTTTTTAATTTTGAATTCCACAGCCTCGGCTCTGTTGTCAAACCAATGGTACAGGCTTTCTACATTACCACTGCCTATTGAATTTTTCTTGCCTCGTACATATGCAAGAATAGCCTCTGAAATAAGTAAACGAGGATGAATAACACTGCCTAGCTCAAGGCTTTGTATAACGTTGTTAAAGTTAACCCTGTCTACCTTAGTTACAGCCTTAGCGTCGGTTATACGCTTTGCATATAGTGTAAGTAGAATGTTTTCTTCATCTATACCTGTAAGAGGTATAAAAGCGTCTGTGCTTTCAATACCCTCTCTTAAAAGCAAAGCCTCGTTTGTGCCATCACCATTTATAATCAATGATTTTTCAAGAAGTCCGTCAAGCTCCTCACAACGCTTCATATCTTTTTCGATAATCTTAACCTGAATACCTATATCAGTAAGCTGTTTTGCAAGGTAATAGGCTGTTTTGCTACCTCCGATAATCATAGTATTCGCTATACGCTTTTTGATTAGATCGGTTTTCTTGAAAAATACATATGCATTTCTGGCTGATGCAATCATTGTTATAATATCGCCAGCCTGCAAGCGTTGGTCACCGTTTGGAATAACAATTGAGTCGTCACGCTCAAGACCACATATAAGGAATTTAAAGTCAAATTCCTTTTGAAGAGAAAACAGAATTTTTCCGTCAAGATAGCTGTCCTTTGGGATTTGGAATCTTACAAGCTCAGCCTGCCCCTTAGAGAAGGAATTAGTGCTAAGTGCAGCAGGCAGACGAAGAATTCTTGAAATCTCTTTTGCTGTTTCAAGCTCTGGGTTGATAATCATAGAAAGACCTAGCTGTTCACGCAGATAAGCCTGCTCCTCACTATACACAGGGTTTCTTACTCGTGCAATGGTTGAGCAATTACCTACCTTTTTAGCCAGTGTACAGCATAGCAGATTAAGCTCGTCAGATTCTGTAACAGCTATAAACAGATCGGCTGTTTCAATGCCTGCTTCTGTTTGTACCATACAGCTTGCACCATTACCCACTACACCC
This sequence comes from Acutalibacteraceae bacterium, assembly GCA_036309525.1. Classification (GTDB taxonomy): domain Bacteria; phylum Bacillota; class Clostridia; order Oscillospirales; family Acutalibacteraceae; genus CAG-964. Next base: position 18,202 of record JAXJTP010000164.1, read on the forward strand.
ATAACATCGTATGCGTTAGATAGATTTTCAACATGCTTCTGGTTAGTATCAATAAAGGTTACATTATGCCCCTCCTCTGAAAGTCTTTGCAATAATGTAGTACCAACCTTGCCACAGCCTACTATAATAATATTAAGCTCATTTTTTTCTTTTCTTGTAAATTTATCAAAAATAGACATTATAAAACCCCTCCTTCTTGAGGTTTAAATTAGCAATACAAAATCATTATATCATATTGATTAGAAAAAACAATTATTTTTCAAATTATTACATTGATTTTACATTCATTTTATTATTTTTCTTATTGCTGAATAAATTAGTTTTACTATGTGAACAGGTTTATATGCTTTAAGGTCTTGAATTATATATGCATAAAGTTGTATAATTAAATAATTGAGTGAATTTAAGATTATTTACAGAGGGGACATCACGAGATGATTTATAATAATATATTAGATGCAATGGGGCATACACCTATAATCAGACTAAACAGAATGGTAGGCGAAAACGACGCACAGGTTTTTGTTAAGTTTGAGGGCTTGAATGTAGGTGGCTCTATAAAAACCCGTACAGCCTATAATATGATATTAGAGGGCGAAAAGCAGGGCTTGATAAATAAGGATACAATAATTGTTGAGCCTACAAGTGGTAATCAGGGTATAGGCTTAGCTCTTATTGGTGCAGTAAGAGGCTATAAAACAGTAATTATTATGCCTGATTCAGTAAGCGTAGAACGCAGAAAGCTTGTTGCACATTACGGTGCAACCGTTAAGCTGGTGCACGATGATGGTGATATTGGCAAGTGCATTGAGGGTTGCCTACAAGAGGCTCTTAGAATGGCAGAGGAGGACCCTAATGTGTTTGTGCCACAGCAGTTTACAAACCCTGCTAATCCTTTGGCACATAAGCACCACACAGCACTTGAGATAATGGAGCAGGTAGCACAGCCTATAGACGGCTTTTGCTCTGGTATAGGCACAGGTGGCACAATATCTGGTATAGGTGAGGTTTTAAAGGCACAGTATCCTGATATAAAAATATGGGCAGTAGAGCCAGAAAACGCTGCGATTCTTGCTGGTGGTACTGTTGGTACTCATTTGCAGATGGGTATAGGTGACGGACTTATCCCTGATAATCTGAATTTAAATATTTATGATGATATATATATAGTAAGTGACGAAGAGGCTATTCAGACAGCTAAGGATTTAGCAAGGCTTGAGGGCTTGATGTGTGGTATAAGCTCGGGTACAAATGTTGCAGCTGCACTGAAAATGGCAAAACAGCTTGGCAAGGGTAAAACTGTAATTACTGTTTTACCAGATACAGCTGAAAGATATTTCAGTACACCACTTTTTGAAGAATAAGAATATATTAAATGAAACAGGTGTATAAAGCTTGAAAAAGATAAAGAAGTGGGAGCCCGAGGCTTTTGAGCTGGAAATGACCACCCATTGGAGCTTTCCTAAGCGTGGAGATTGGGCAACTCACGACGCAAAATGGCGAGGTAACTGGTCGCCTTATATTCCAAGAAACTTAATTTTACGCTATTCTCAAGAGGGAGATTTACTGCTTGACCAGTTTGCTGGTGGAGGCACAACCCTTGTTGAGGCTAAATTGTTGAACAGAGATATAATAGGCGTTGATATAAACGATGTTGCCTTAGAGCGTTGCAGAGAAAAAACAGATTTTGACTATGAGCCTGCAAAGGGAAGAGTTGATATAAGAAAGGGTGACGCACGAAGGCTGGACTTTATAGCTGACGAAAGCATAGACCTTATCTGTACTCATCCACCCTATGCAGATATTATCAAATATAGCGACGGAATAGATGGAGATTTGTCACAGCTTAAAGTAAAAAGCTTTCTTGAGGAAATGAAAAAGGTAGCCTCTGAAAGCTATCGTGTGTTGAAAAAGGATAAATTCTGTGCTGTTTTAATGGGCGATACACGTCAAAAGGGGCATATGATACCTATGAGCTTTGATGTAATGAAGATATTTCAGGACGCAGGCTTTACCCTGAAGGAATTAATTATAAAGGAACAGCACAACTGCAAAGCCACAGGCTTCTGGAAAACAAACAGTAAAAAATATAACTTTTTACTTATAGCACACGAGTATTTATTTGTGTTTCATAAATAAAGCTCAGGCTGTATGGCTTTAAGTGATATAATCACCAGCCTCTAAGAAACTGTTGGATTTTTTCAGATATTTGTTAGAAAAATTAAGCAATAAATAATGGGGTTTTAACTGTTATGCTCTTCAACCAAGATAGCTATATATATCTTAACGCTGGTTTTGTCGGTAAGAGTCAATTTAAGCAAGCCTATCTATCCTCCTTGCTCAGAGCAGATGCCTGAATATTGTAAGTCGAAAAAGCCTCAGCAGAAGTAATGTGCTGAGGCTTTTATGCGTGCTTGAGTTGACGCTTACAATTAAGCGGTGTGTTTGCGTGTCACATCTGATCAATGTCGCTACAAAATCCGTTATGCCACAACAAACAATTAAAAAAAGCAAGGGGCTGCCTCACTTTGATTAGTGAGACAGTCCCTGCTTTGTTGATTATATCTTTTTTAAGAATTTAACTGTTGAAATAAAACTGTGTTGGTATTCGTATTGATGAATTAATGCAATTGGAAATAATTACTCCCAACCGAATATACCACAAATTAAATTAGTCAAAAAGCCTTTTGCTCTGTCTTTAGCTTTATCTGCAAATGATTTTTCTTCTTCTTCATACTTAGACGGGTCAACGCCGAGGAAAGCTGCAACATATTCCGCTACGTCATCTGCTTCAATACCTGTCAATTCACAGAACATATGAAGGAGAGTTGATGTTATTTCTCGTACACCATCAATTGTTTCCCTTCCGTATGAAAGGATTGAATCAAGCATATCTGTGTAGTGTGAGAAAACATCTGAAAATCTTGTATAGACGTTGTCGAGTCGTTCATCATCTAAATCAAAAGCTTTTTTACAACCATACTTTAAAAGATCGGTAGTATAATTAATAGTCATATTACTTTCCTCCGCAACCGTCTTGATTAAGAGTGCAGAGTAAACAACCTGAGCGAGACTGAATGCATTTTGGTAGAATTCATCGCAATCCACCCCTAATGCATCAAACACTTCGTAAGTAACGCCATTGTTTATTACCTTATCAAGAGCATCTTCTTCAGATGAAGCACCGCCGTTAAGACCTCCTGAAATTTTGAATACGAATTTTTCGTAATTATTAAGATCGGCGATAATATAACCTGTGCCTGACCAACTGTTCATTGTGATTTTCTGGTCAGGAATAAGTACACAATAACCGCTATTTACAGCATTTCTGATATCAGAAATTTCATCGTTTGAAAGGAATGAAAGTTTTGAAATCTGTTCGCCGTAATTATGTTTGTAAATCGGTAAGAACTGAGCGCCTGCATCACTTGCGTATGCAAAAATATGGATAGTTGAAATACCGTTATGACCAAGGAAATATTCCCAGAGGAAGCCCTCAAAGTATGAACCCATAGCTGTTGATGCAAACATATGAGAGTTTTTAGCATCAACATCACCTGTTCGGCTTGCTCCGTAAACAGTGTTGATGTTGACATCAATGAAGAAGTATCCCGGTAACATACCTGTATATGCACCATAGAAGTTTTCTCTTGTGTCTACATCGTAACCTAAAACAGCACACTTTGTTTTTGTAGCTGTCTCAACATTATGCTGTGCAGCACTGAGGTAATTATAACCATCATACCATCTGAAATACTCACTGCCTGCATAAGCGAGGAATGTACCTACCTGTGCTTCGCTGTAGTAAGATGTTTTTGTGGCTTTCTTTTCGCCCTCTATAGGGTTTTCTGTTGCCGCATCGTTGAGGAATTTATTTACGGTTTGTTCTGAAATTGCACCTGTGTCAAGCACTATGGAATACATACTACCTGCCAGAATAACATCATTGAATGACTCTGTCTGATTGTTACTCTTTAATGATACCGACAATGACTGCTCGTTGCCGAGTGTGGTTGCAGGACCGTAAGCTACAATTTCGCCGTCAATAGTAAGCGCAGGCTTGAATATGTTGTTAGCAATCTGTGATGCATTCATTTCAAAGATTGTTGCACTGCCTGTATCACCCACATACTGAATGGAAACACGCTTGTTGTAAATGTCTGAAACTTTATAAGTTCCAAGGTCTACTCTGTCACCATAGTAATCAGAAATTGAAATGCTGATTGTATCGGACATATCAGTTGATATGTTAGCAAATCTGCTCTTTTCTGAATTTACTGTGTATTGTAATTTTGAAGGAAGTACGTCAAATTTCTGCTCAATGATGAAACGTTCGCTGACTGTATCAGATTTCTTTATCTCTTTGAGTTCATCTACAAGGTCGCCGAAATCTTCATTTTCGTATTTTGCAAAAACTTCCTGATACTTCTGCACAGACTCGTCTAATTCTTCATCAGGTTCCACTTCAAGAACACTAAGCTCAGAAGCTTTGATTGCAGGATCAAGAGCAACCCACACCCCAAGGTCTTTTGTAGCTTCGTCTGTTACACCAAGCATACTGTACGGAACGTAAGTTTCTACCCATACTTCATCCATTTTCAGAACACCTAAAGATGGGTTCATAACAACATTTCTGTATGAATCTGCAAGCATCTGCCATGCTGAGTCAAAATCTTCTGCCGCAAAGAGTGATAAAACCTGCTCTTTGGTGAGTGAAACATTACCTGAAACATATCTTGCAGGATAGCCCATTTCTCTGAGGAAAGCAATGAGGAGGCTTGCCTGATCAACGTCATTTGCATTTCTTGTTTCGTAAGCACCCACACTACCTCTACGTGAGTTTATGTAGCTTTCATATCTTACAGTGTTCACTACGTAAGAATATGCATCAACAGGAGATTTGAAGCTCTTTATTGTTTCCAGCATTTCATTTGTTAAGGCTGTTTCATTAGTTTTCTGTAAATATTTCTGCATTGTTGGGCTATTTACCTCTGCCTGATATCCAGAAGAAACATTAATAGTAAACTTAACCGTATCAGTAATAGCCTGTCCATCTGTACCTGTTGCTACAAATTTGTATTCCTTCTCTACATTAGAACTAAAGGTATATACATTATTTTCACCAACAAGCTTTTGGTTAGTTGTTTCACATAATACACTTGTTTCTGTGAATGGGTAGTTATCAGATGATGAAAGTGTAATAGTAGCCTTTTCGCCAACTGTTATAACCTCTGGAGCTGTTACAACAAGCTTATGTTCTTTAAGATTTTTGTAAACATATAGTCTTACAGTTATTTCTGAATAGTTACCTGATTCGTCCTCTGCATGAATAACAATATCTATATAACCTTCTTTATCTGGTGTATACTCATATCTGTTATTTTTAGGATTAAAGGTAAATTCCTTTGAATCAACAGAAACTGTTGTGTATACTTTTCCACTGTCATCAGTTGCAGTAACCTCTATATAAGCACCCTCGCCTACCTGCCAATAAGTAGGGTAACCATAAATATTTTTAATTTCTGGACAGGTTATATCAAGGGTTTTCATAACTTCAAATGAGCAAGATGCCTCTGTTGTATTACCTGCTGTGTCGGTGGCTTTTATTTTAATTGTATATTCACCTGGCTCATATACCTCAGGCAGAACAAGGCTTCCGTTTATATACTCAATTGCATTGTCATTTATAAATGCTTCAACCTTAGCAATTTCTACGTTATCTTGAATAACATATGTAATAGTAGGCTGTTCATTTACTGCGTATATTTCTCTATCAGAAGCTATGGTTACAACAGGCTTTTCTGTATCTGCTACTGTAAAGGTTATATATGTTGTATATTCATTGCCAGAAGCATCTTTAGCAGTAACCTCAAATTTATGTGTACCTGCTGTAAGAGCTTTAGCAGTATATGTATATTCACCACTGCCTGTTGCTACAAGCTCAACTGCTGTGCCATTGAATTTAGCTGTAACAGCTTCAACCTTGTGGTTATCTGTTACTGTAGCAGTAAATAAGGCATCATCACCAATAACATACTTACTCTTGTCTTTTTTAATAGATATTTTTGGTTTTGAAATATCCTTTACCTCTGATGTTTGTGTTTTTATAGTTTCGTTACCTGATGTATCTGTTACAACCAGCTTTAGATCATATGTACAGAAAGCAGTTGTATCTAACTGATATCTGTTGTTTTGATCAAGCTCAACCAGTTTATCATTAACATATAGCTTAATATCAGCAACTGCTATATTATCGCTTGCTGATACCGATACATATGCAGTTGAATTTATATCAATTTGCTTTGTAGCAGATAATGAAGCGTTTGGCTTTTGAGTATCTTCATTTATTACCTTCAGTTTTTGTACAGAAGGATAACTCTCGTTACCTGCATTATCCTTAGCAATTGCCTTAAACTCAACATATTTATATCCAGAATCATTAAGATTTGAATCATCAGCTGTATATATAAATGTGTTATCCTCTAAAAGAGTTTTTTCAACGCCGTCCTGATAGAAGTGTAGCTCTGTTACCTTAACATTGTCACTTGCAGTTACTGTTACTTTAATATCATTACCAACAATAACCTCAGCATTGCTAAGCTTTACAGATACAGATGGCTTTCCTGTATCTGGTGTACATTTAATCACCTTTGTTACTGAGTTTTTATTACCAGCGTTATCCTCTGCGTTTACAACTATTTCATATTCGCCTGTTTCGGTTGGTGTAAACAAATAGGTATAATAATTATTTTCTGCCTTTGTTAGCTCAACAGGCTTACCATTGATTGTCATTTCATAAAATTTCAATCCACTCTGATTATCATAAATAGATGACAGTAGTTCCTGACTATTACCAAGTGTCATATTTGATACATATAATCTACAATCTGGCTTCTGTGTATCATCATAAACTGTAAATTTGCATGATTTTTCACTCACATGTCCTGCTAAATCAGTAGCAACCATTTTTGCAGTGTGTGTTCCTGCAACAGTATCTGTAAATACATACTGACCATTTTCATCAAGCTGTACTTCCTTATCATCAATTGTAAATACAGTGCTTTCAATTCCATAATTATCAGTAGCAGTTGCAGTAATTGTTAAGTTACTACCAACATACGCCGATGATGGTGATGTAGAAATTTTTATAGTTGGCTTTTCTCCATCGATAGGTATTACTCTTGTTTCTTTAACAGAATTACCATATTCATCAAACGCCTCTATCACCAAGGTAGCATTTGAAAAATCACCTACATCTACCTTTACATTTCCAGCTTCATCAATCTTTAATGCACGTCTATTATGTGCGTTTTTGTCTGTGCAATTATATGATACTCTTGCCCAAGCTACTATTGAAGGGTCGTTAAAGGAAACATTAAATTCAAAGGTACTATTATTTTTTAATACTTCAGTAGGTATACCCGTTACTGTCATTTTAAGATCAGGTATAGTATTTTCGTTATTTTCCTTATCAACAAGCTTAATATCTGTTACATTTATATTTACAGAGGCTTTAGCTGTAAAATTATCCTCAGTTATAACTTCGGCTGTTAAATTGTATTCTCCAGCCTTTGCAAATGTAATATATTTAAAAAGCTCTTTACTGCCGTTAATTTTAACATTTTCAGCATCTGTAACGCTCCATTTTATTTCTTTTACATTTGCGTTGTCACTGTTGATGTTTAGAATTGCTGTAAATGGTACATTTGTAAATGCTATACTGTTACAATCAATATTCAAATGACTTCCAAGTAGCTCTGTATCAGGGCTTTTTTTGTCAAGTGAGTGTATTGTAAGATCATACAATACAGGGCTTGCACCGTCCTCAGACTTTTTCATATCAATCATAGCCTTGATATATCTGCCCTTTAATCCTGTTAGCTCCTGATTGTTCATTACCTTTACAGGCTCACTAAAGCTCTTACCGTCATCACTAACACTTAAATAAACATCTATTTTAGATGTACCTTCATAATTTGCATTCCAGCTTACAAGTGACCATGTACAACCATCTTTTCCACTGTCATAGGTCTTGCTTTGCCAGCTTCCATTGTCGGCATAGTCGTTTCTACCAACAATAACATCTTCAAGACCTACATACGTAGCCTTACCATTTCTATTGTAATATGTAAGAGAAGCATTTTTTGCTATTACCTTATAACCTGTACCTGTTAAAAGCTTAGTTTTTAATGGTAGCTTAATTTCTTCTGCTTTATCAATATCAATAGAATCATATTTCCACTCAAGTGTAACTGATCCATCTGCATTCTCAACAGTTGATGTTGGTGGTGTTGTCATATTTGCAGTATCAAGATAATTCTTGTCGGTAATTGTTACAGATAGCTTTGCATCATTACCAGCTGAATTATAAACTTCATCTGCAAATTTATTCATAGCATTTGATATTTCATTAGTATCAGTGCTTAGCATATAGTAACCCTTTGTTACAGCTGCTAATTCCTGCATACCATATCCACAGTAGCTGTTCTGATAAACACGCTCTGTATTCATCTGGAATGCTATTATTCTTACATTTTTGTCATATGCACTTTTTGCAACAGCATCGATAGAATTAATAGGACATTCTCCATCAGCAAGCAGAATAATATACTTATCTCTATCCTCTGATAATTCATCAAACATAGGAAGAGCAATCTTAACACCATTAAGAGTATCACTTGAGCCACTACCACCAGCACAGTAATTTACAGCCTTTGTTAAAGTTTCCTTATCATTAGTAAGCTCTTGTTTGACTCTTCCGAGATCTGCAACACCAAAACGGTCATTTGGTCCCATATATTCCAGAATATTTAGTGCTGATTGCTTTAATATATTTAGCTTACTAGACATACTTCCTGAGTTATCTACAAGCAGTATCATATCGTTACCAACTTCATTATCTGCTTTACCATAACCACCTAAAGTATAGTCAAGGCTAATAGTATCTTCCGTTGATTTCACAGTAGCTTTGCTCTGGTTAACCAAAACAGAAATGCCTCTGCCGTCTTCGTTGCTTGTATTATACTCAGTAGAAATTCCATTGCTTTCTTCCTTTGACTGGTAATCAAGCTTAAGCTCGTCATTCTCACCACTTAAAGAATTACCACCTGCAAAATCTTCACTTGAAGTATATGTAACAACAGGCTCAGGCTTAACAATTATTTTTACTTTATCGGTAACCTTTGTAGCATTAAGCTGTGCTGTCATTGTTACCTCGTATTCACCTTCTTGAGTAAACTCAAATGATGGTGTAAGTGTATTTTCATCAGTAATCTTTACAAATTCACTACAAAGCTCACTTACACTAAAGGTAATATCTGCATTATCATAATTACAGCTTGCAGAAAGCTTTGCACCATCTTCAATATATGTAATTACATCTTCTCCGGCATCACATACAAGTTTATTTGGTAAGAAATCATTGTATTTCATAGTTAATGATGTACCATTGATTTCTATTTGCTTTGCGTATACAGCACCAGAAAAATCAATATTCTTTGAATTAATTTCAACCTTACCATTTGGAGCATAAATCAAACCATTGAATGTAAGCTGTGAGCTATTCAATGTAATATCTCCATTTTCAGACATAATAATAGCTGTCTGCTCTTCAGCTTTATCACTGACAATATTCATTGAAATATCGCCCTTAGCAGTAATGTTACCACTACCGTTAAAAACAGCCTCATCAAAATCTATACTTTTTTCTGCATAGATTGAGCTTTCATTAAGATTAAGGCTACCAGTGTAGCTGGTATATTCAGTTAATGTAAAATCGTAATCTGCACTTCCGTTTATAAGGTCAATATAATTAATAGCTTCACATACATCTCCCTTATCACCTTTAAGTACATTTCCTGTAACCTTGAAGTTTTCGTCTAAACCTGTATATTCAACATCTTTTCTCGAAAATACATTACCATCAATATTTACCTTATCTTCATTAAGAATGATATCCTCTTCTGAAGAATGTAATATAAGTGAGTTATTTTCAAAACTATGCTCAGATTGAGTACCTTCAATCGCACTTACCTCAACTATAGTTGTTGATGATAGTATTGATACAAGCAAAATAGAGGTAGCTTTTTTTGCAATTCTTTTCAACTTAATTGACATTACATTTCCCTCCTTTTTTTACCGTACAATACTATACATAAACCCGATGCCATAAACATAACAACTGCTCCAAACGTTTTAAATGAATCTCCAGTTTTTGGAGCATATGTATCAGGGTTTACAAATGGCTGAGTTGTTCCCTGTGCAGTAGCATTTGTTGTGCTCTCTGCTTTCTTTGTAGGCTCTGTTTTAATTGGAGCCTTAGTAGGCTTTTCTGTTGGCTTTGTTTCAACTGGAGCCTTAGTAGGTTTCTCTGTTGGAGTTGGAGCTGTTGGAACCTCAGTAGGCTTCTCTGTTGGAGTTGGAGCTGTTGGGGTTACATCTTCTTCGCTGTATAAACCATATTTAGTTCCAAGGTCAATCTTTTCATTTGCTACTAAAGTTCTATTCTCCCAAATAACTGCAACGGCATTATCTTCTATTGTACTATCGTTCTTTGTAAGATAAACACCCTTGCAATCATAAAGATTTTTCCAGTCTGCAATCTGGAATTTATTAGGCATATCAAGACCAATATCAAGCATACCATACGCAACAATATTTTTATTGTCACTATCCTTTATACACCAATCATCAGAAATCTGCTGGTCTATAAAGTTTTTTTCGATATTATACGATATCCCATTAAACTGAATCATATCAGTTTCTTTTTTTGAAAGAGTAGGGTCTATAACCGTTTTTATCGAAAGTAGAACATCTGCTGTGGTTGTGTTTTTTGCTGAATAATGAATTAATAACATATCTTCCTTTGAAGAATTACCAGTAGTCAGCAAAAGTCTTTGAGTAATTTCAACTCCGTTGAAATCCTGAACTGTAACCACGCTGTTATCATTAGCAACATAGGCAGGTGTTACCACCTTTCCGTCGCTATACTGATAAGATACTCCGTTTATATTCACAGTGGTATATGATGAAAAAAACTGTGAATATGTAAGAGTGCTTTCGTCATCTGCTTTACTTAGCATAAATGACGCATAGTTGGTTTCTTCGGGATTGTCCTGAACTTTCAGCAACAAAATCCCGTTTGTTATTTCTGAGGCAGATACTTTTACAGGTATAATTAATGTTATACCTACAAGTAAAAAGCATAATGCCGTTACGAGAAATAACTTGCCTGATTTTAAAAACCTAGTGAACAAGAAAACATCTCCTAACATATAATATTTCGTTTACAATTTTACCATATTATGTAAATATATATCAAGTTAAATATCCCATTTTATTCCATTAAAATAATACCTATTTTAACACCAAACATCTTATCAGCAAATTTTACTCTGTACTTCGTTCTTCTCCTTAACAAGCCGTCAGCTTGCCGGCGTAGTAGTTGTTGTTCTGAGTATATTTATAATACTAAACACCATTAAAAAAACGTAAGCGTCAACCTAAGCACACAAAGACCCCCCTCAGCAAAAGTGATTTACAATACTACTTCTTCTGAGGGGTTCTTGATTTACAATATTCAGGTATCTGCTCGGACCAAGAAAGATAAGTGTCTGCACCCTTACCATAATGTATTTGTGTAAATACATATGTCAGATATTTTTCAGGTATCAGGTTATGAGCTATAGCTGTCTGAATAATGCTATATATAATTGTTGATGAGATTGCTCCATTAACGGTGTTGGAAAACAACCAGTTTTTTCTGCCTATAACAAAAGGCTTTACACTTTGCTCTGCGAGATTGTTGTTGAGCTGAATTCGTGCGTCCGGAAGAAAGCTACAAAGAGCTTCTTTCTGATTTATGGCATAAGTGATTGCCCTGCCCACACAGCTTTGTGGCAAGCTTTTATACTTTACAGAATTTATCTAAGCATAGAATTCATCAATTACTATTTTAGATTCGGTTTGTCTTAATGCATATCTTTCATCAAGAGACTCCCTTGCTTATCTGCATAATCCTCTAAAGCAAATAGCTCACACAGATGTTTTTCTACTTTTTGGCTGTCTCATTCTCAGGGTTTACGATTAATGTTTCGTGAAACTTTCTTTTAGCATGAACTAAACAACCACATAGTGTGACTTTTTATAAGTAATGAGAATTATATCTCTTTACAAGGAGGATAGGTAGACGTGCTTAAGTTGATGGTTACATTACTCTTAGTATTGCAAAATTTTCAGATAAGTATCAAGTCGTGCGTTGATATACCCAGCAAAGAGCTTTTCCATAGCTGAGAGATTGTGTTTTGCTTAGTGTAACACTCTATCGGAATAATATCAATGCTATCGGAATAATGCAAAGGGTGATATTTAGTGTTTTCTAAATGCATCCATTTTGCACGATGTTTTCAGAGTTTGGTGTGTGGTATGTACCAAGATTGTAACTGCATAACAATACATAACCATATATAAATAAGCGTTGCAGATGAGGGGGATACCTTCAAATGCAACGCTTGATTTTTGCATAGCTTATTTAATTGTAGTTTTTGAAAAAACTAATATTGATATGACCTGATAAAAGAAATGAACTATAAAAATAATACCTCATAAAAACTCTAACACCAGAAATAATACTTCATAACCACAAAACAAAAACATCCAACACCAATCAAAAGAATTTGTGTTAGAAAAGTGTTAGAAATGCCTGTTTTTATGACCTTTTTGAGCAAAAAGAAAAATGGCTTAAACGCAGTGTTTAAGCCATTTAGTATGGTTGCGGGAGCCAGACTTGAACTGACGACCTTCGGGTTATGAGAAATTCCAGACAAAAAATAGGCTCCTATACAGCTGTATTTTGTGGTCTGAGAACACCAAAAATACAATATATAGTGGTGGTTTTTCGGCTGTTCCTGATTCAACGCAAAATAACACCTGAGAGCCGAATATTTTTCAGATATTTGTTAGAAAAAGTGTTAGAAAAATTGAGTAATAAATGATTGTGTTTTACCCGTTATGCTCCTCATGTTTTTCTGCTTGTTCTATAACTATATAAGCAAGTGTTTTTCAGTAGTTTATCATTATACATACTTAAGATTCAACAAACAATTCAGGAATATTGTATTTTATTTCAGCAGCTTCTTTACAAATAGATTTATTTGGACAATTTAACAATTCTGTTTTCACTTTGTATTCACCATTAAATTCAGAGATATATTCCAAATGTTGTTTGATATATGTGGAAGCTTCTCGTGAAAAACCATTACGCTGTAAGAATATCGTTAGATGATTAGTAGTTCCGTATTCGACATACTCATACCAATCATCGGGTATAACCTCGATATTGTGAAACCTTTTGTATTCAGATGAGAATCGTAAAAAGTAATTAGCTATTCTAAAAAGAATGACATCTTCAATTGCGTTTAATGTATCTGAAATTACAATATTTCGATGTTTAATAGAATCATCAAAATCTACAATCTTTCTATCCACTTCAACGCCAGAAGCAGGATGGTCCTTTTTATATTTAATAGCACTTTGCATAATTAGACTAAGACCATTTCCGCTAATCCATTGATATAATATAACTGCATACCAACGCAGTTTGCCATGTTGACCGTTTTTTGTACTCTTATGACCAAGGGTTGACTTTTCATATTTTTCCCATTTGAATATATCACAAAGCTTCTCCAAAAAAGATACCAGTTGTGGATAGTCAACCTTTGCTTGATAAGTCAATTTAGGATAAGTTAGTCCTTTGCCGATTGCATTGGTCAAATTTTCAACTTGATCAGACGAGATATTTATATCATCATCTGTAGTTTTAGAAGAGAAGGCGATGCGTATTTTATTTTCAATCTCCGCAGAAAGTAAAGAAGAAAACTCTTTTCTTACATAACTATTTCGATTTGACATAATGTCTTTTAATAATATTAATGCAAACTTTCTCATCAATGCATAGTTCTCTACCGATTGTTTTTTTGGATGTTTTAAAAGCTCTATTTTCCCTTGTGATAGGCACTCAATAATTACCTTCCTCTGAGGTATTGAGAGTTCTGTCACTAATGAGAGTTTTTGCTCTGGTATCTCTTTTTCAATTAAATCAACATATTTCTGAGGCTCTACATTATCTTCTATGCGTGTCAAAAAAACATTTCCGTATAAATTGAACTCTATTCTGCCAACACGGCCCACTAGATTTCTAAACTCTACAGGAGTCATATGTGATAATCCATTCTTATAACTTGTAATGAAAAGGTTATCTGCAGGTAGGTTAACGCCTTCGATTAAAGTGCTTGTACAAAAGATAGTTTTTATTGCGCCGTTTTTAAATAAATCCTCAATTCGCAAACGTATGTCCGCTGGCAAGTATCCAATATGATATGCAACACCTTTTGTCAGCAAGTCGGCCAAATAATAGTCAGCATGAATTTGTCCTTTAATCTCACGTGAAAGGGCGATGAGCTCCGCATTATCTTCTTGAGTTTTTAAGGAATTCGCATAATCAAGTGCATATTCAATTGCCTTTGATGTAGCACTACAATAAACTATGTTTTGACTATTTTTGCCAGCAGTTTTTATCATTTGAGTCAATGATACATTTTCTTTTAGCTTCGCAATAGGAATAAATTTTTTGTTGTAATCATTGTGTACTTTTACTTCTTTTTCAACTAAATCTATAATGTATTTCATTTGACTAACTGGCGAGTATGAGGTTGTCATTTTTTCACTTATATCATCGTTACTTATATTTGTTAATTTCAAATATACATCAGGATTGGGAATGTTAGGTGATGAAAATATAAAGTGAGGTTTGTTTTTTCTCTTTGTAAGCAAGTCTACAATTTTGTAATAGAAGGGACTTCTACTATCTTTGCTAGATATTTTGTGTGCTTCATCAATAAATAGATAATCTAATTTGAAATCAGGTCTTTCTAAAAGTAAATAAAGCAGTCTCTCTGGGGTTAAAACAAGTACAAAATTATGTTTTTGTTGCAAAGATATAGCACCACCAGCGGTAATAACTCTATAATTCTTTTCTGCTAGTAGCTCTTTCAAATCAGTTATTATTCTACTTGACACTTCATTGATTAAGGCTTTAGTAGGTACAACTATTGCAAAATTACTTTGAATTCCTTTGATAATTTGTTCCTTGATGAATATTCTCATTACAAAGGATTTTCCCATTGAAGTTGGTCCAGAATAACTAAAACGTTCTTTATTTAGCGAATCAAAGACAGCACGTTGGGATTTGAAAAAGTAGCCTTCAGATTGTGATGGAATTCTTAATATGGATTTTTTATATTCTTCGTATGCGTTCTCAAATGTGTTATTAGGTATATACTGGTTTTGATGGAGAGATAAGCCCCTATAATTACATACATTTGTTAAAACCGATCCCATAACGACTTGGACAGACTTGTTTTGGGGATATAGTGTGTTTAAAAGAGCAACTATTTCTTGTGCCCAAACTTTATGTAACTCTGCCTTTATTGGATCTGTTGATTTAGATAATAGATCGGCAAAACGAAGAGCATCTGTAAGATTAAATTCTACTGGATTTTTTTTTGGAATTCTAAAGAGGTTTAATGAATAATTAAACAATATAGCATTGTAAATTTCTTGTAAGTATTCGTTAGATTCAATATCTTTAAAAATACTATCACCAAGTATAGTGCTCATTTGTTATTCACCTTTCAATTTATTAATAATAGCGGCTTTATCATTTTTAGCATTGTTAAATGGTAAGATATAGAAATAAAATGAATATCCAGTTAATCCAGATTGATTTATCTTTTTCTCAATATATGACGCAATTTCATCAAGATCGTTTCTTAACTTTTCATTTATTGCTTTACGAAATTCTGAATTTGAATATTGCGTTGTATCTAAATTCAAAGTATATCCAAGAAATATGCCAAAAGCGTTATCTACATTAATAGTTTTATCTCTTTTTAACGGTACAATAAGCGATTTTATAAACTCAATTGTTTCTTCATCAAATGATTCTGAGAGAATATTTTTTTCAATTAATCTTAATTCATTATCAGGGGTATTTGAAACTTTCTCAATCGATTCAAACGCTTTATCAACAGCGTCACTTAATTTGCCTTTTATTTTTGATTCACCTAAGATCAGTTGAAAGTTTTTATTATCCAATTGAAAGAGATGTACACCATCACTCCCGAAAACATACTGATTGCTGGTTGTTTTTAACTCCACTTTACTTAAGAGTTTGGGAGCATTTAGTTTGTTTTCAAGAAAAAGGTATAACAGTATCTCACCTAATTCACCACCAGCGCCATAATCGTTCGGATTATTAGCTTTTCTTAAAAGTTCTATTGCCTTTAGACCAATTGCTTCTGCGTCACCTTCGGCCTTAAATTGCTCGATAGAAGCTCTCGAGAATACATATCTACCGATATTTCTTTGCAACAATTGGTGTAACCCGGTATATGTAAACTTGTTGTTGAATATATCGAGATAAAATAAACGCAAGCAATTATTGTTTTTAAGATTAAGCCTTTTCGTGCTATCAACTTCAGAAAAAACCGTATCAAATCCATTGTTGATACTACTATTCGTAAAAGCATTCATTTTATCGTCTCCGTAATTTTTAAATTCTTTTTTCAAGTGATGCAATAATATTCTTTAATCTTTGCGCTAAATCATCGTAGGTCATAATGTCAGCGACGTGTTTATATTGACGTTTAATCAATTCAAAGTCTTGGTGTTGTTCACGGTTGAACTCATTGCTTCGCCCAAGCAGTAAAATTCCCTGAGGATTTACAATGCTTGGATTGACATTTTCAGGAAGTAATAAAGAAAGTTTATTTGTAACATCTTCTTTTGCTTTATCTGAAGCGTTTAAACAATATATGTATTTTTCAATTTGCTGAATAGCACCAGATAATTCTCGTGAAGCAACATAATTATTTCTGTACTTTGTTAATACAAGAATATCTGCTTTTTTAATCTCTAAAATATCAACAAAGCCATTTGCATCAACTAACAAAAAATCTGGCTGTCTATCATGTTTTCCTATGCCCTTAAATCGAATTTCACGAGCACAGCAAATATATTTAGGATATAAAAGTTGAAGAATGTTATGTATCTTTTCCTGCCATTGCTTTTCGTCAATCGCTTCATAACGATGCAACATATCCGTTAATTCCTGATATGCAACAGTAAACTGTTCTAATTCAATTTTTATATTATACTTAGATACCACTGGGGTAGCTGTGACAAAACTACTATTTTTTGATTCGATGAATTTTTCATATATTGCTTCATACTTATCACATTCAGGAAAATAGTCCTTTATAATACTTGCTATTCTTTTATGGGCATATTTATCTAATTCCGCTGTTTTTGGAAACTTTTTAAGCAGTTTATCAAAAGTTTCTTTTGATATGCCGTTGTTTTCTTCCCAATCACCACCTATGTAAAAGTCACGCTCAATCACTTCATCTATTTTTCGAAGGATTGATATATTACGATATGCAGTGAACATTTCAGGCTTTAACTTGATTTCATTACCAAAATAGAATGTATGCTCTGTTCCCATAATATCGGAATCAAGGATGGTGTAGATATCTCCAATTTTTCCAATGCAAAAATACAAGGTGTCCTCAAATTCTTCCTCATTGTTAGCCTTATTAAAAAGATGTTTTTTAGTTACAGTAAATGTTCTCTTTATTGTGACTTCTTCATCTTGTGATAAGCGTTCTAATATTTCAGTCATTCCCATAACAGGTGAATAACTGAGGATTAAATGATTCTTATAATTCTCAAACACAATAGACAAGATAACCACCTCTTTTTATTATAGAACGAACCTTGTATTTTTGCTGTAATTAATGTAGTGGTTATATTAGCACTAACACTACCATAAAACTTTCAGCTCAATTTTTTCGTAATATGCCACATTAGACTTCTTTTTCTTTGTGAATTCGGTTATTGCTGAGTTAAGTTTTTGTGTATTCAGAGTTTATCTCCTATGACCTAAACTTTAATATCCCTTATTTGAATTTAGATATTTTAAGGTACAGGTCGTTAAGCTGTTTTACTATTCTTAAAATTGCTTTTTCGTTATCAAATTTTTCGTGTGCCTCTTGCGATAAGCGGGATATCTTTTTATGGATAGGATTCTCTTTATCATATTTAGGAATATAAATACGAGGACGAATCGGGAAAGATCTTGAATCTGAAGAATTTATAACATATTGAAATGCGACAGGAGTGTTCATTATTCCACAAATAAAATGTGCTTCTTCTAAACTTATGAAATTCCCTTCGCTATCTTCACATATTGAAACGGCATGGTTTTGGAATAGAGGTCTCTTTTTTCCGCCCCAAGATGTGTCAATTGAAGAAACAACAGCGGCCCCCCATCTAGTATTATCTCTAAACACTACATAATTTTCAGCAAAGCTATATGCTCCGACACGTGCTAATTTGTAAAACTCTCCTTTCTTACCAATAATCCTTTCGTTATAGGTGGTTTGTGCAAGGATTAAATCTTTGTGTTTTTGATAAAACGCCGCCAACTTAGGTGCAGTACGAATAAGTTCTTCAAATTTTATCGGTACACGTGTATTTCGTTTATCGTATGGAAAAGGAACAATATATCCAGAAAATTTGATATGGAAAGGGTATATGTCTACACCTTTTACAAGAGGATGTAAATACTTAGTTTCCAACAACTCGACAGTTTGAGGAATATGGTATTTAGCTTTTTTAATCTGTATATTCCTTAAGCTTGTGCAATCAGCTGTTGGTGGTAAACCAGATTCTTCAAAAATCATCATTTCCTGTGGATAAAACTCAATACCTTCTCTTCCTATGTATTGTGATTCACCTGCAATAGACATAAATTCATTTAGTTGCTGTCTTGAATCGACATAAGCAAAAAAGTTTTTAGTGTTATGGCAAGTAGCTGCAATTCCTTTGTGAACATCAAAATATTCATCCAATGAAAGGGTTTCGCAGTTGTCATAGTTTTTTCGTTTCTTTAATATAAACCAATCGACATCGACCCCTTTTTTGTAATCAACAGGTTCCTTAGTCATATAGAATGTCAAAAATTTTTGGGTGACAGGTTTGAACGGGTTCCCAGCTTTTGTCCAGTTTGTAAATTTTTTAAAATACAAACGTGAGTCATCGGACAAAAACATATTTCTAAAACCTTCGTACGATTGTTGAGAAATAAGTGGCTCTGGCATTAGAAAGCCTAATATTCCTGAGTTAGCTAGCCAGTTTTCAGTTGCAACATTAGAAATAAGTGCACAAATATTTAGGTTAATGCCACCAGTAACTTTATCTCCAGAAAATAATTTTCTGGAGATACATAGTGACTTGATTTTATCACGGTAACCTGAGGGTAGACTTTTCCAATCCACCCATGGTGGATTGCCAACAATGATATCAAATTTTCCTAAATTTGCTGTTGTTAGATAATTAGTGATAATTCTTGCCCAAATGCCATTCCATTTTCTACGTTCTAAATCCACCAATGCGTTTGATAGTTTACGAAGTTCTTTCTCGATTTTTTCAGTGAGTTCATTTCCTTTTACAAGTTTTGCTAAGCAATCATAAGTGCCTTTTTCATCCAAGGCTTTAATGTACAATTCAATATTAGTCATAGATTTGGAGAATTTGAGAGGATCTTCGACCATACATGCAGGAACTAAAATATTAATAGGAGATACTAATGTGTTAATTGAATATTCTAGACAATCAATTCCGTCAAATTTACACTTTTCGGGAACATATGAAGAGTCTCCAAGATATATAGGGATTTCTAATTCTTCATCGGATTTGAGTAAATGAGAAATGTTTATAAAATAATTCACTCTTGCAGTTAAAACGGCAACAGGATTTAAATCAATGCCTTTAACACGATTCAAAACCTCGTGTAACTGTTTTTCTGCTGATTCTCTTTTGGTTTCTTCGAGGACTTTATCAATCATAACGGTGATAAATGTTCCTGATCCACAACAAGGATCTAATCCTTTCCAATTCGCGGTCTTGGATAATTTTAGAGCTTCATCAACAACATAATGGGCGAGCCATTGCTTGGTATAATATTCACCAAGAGAATGGCGAACAGCTGGCGGCATCATACCTTGGTATAATTCTTTAAAAAAGTCACAGGAGTTTTTCTTGGTGTTTAATACAGCTTTATCTGAATATTTACTCAAAACTTTAAATACATCAGCAATGCTTTTTGAAATATCTATAGACCACTGTTCCTTTGCCGCATACCAAGAGAAAAAATCACCTTCCAATAAGTTTGTAATGCCATAATCTCTAAAAATAGCACCTTCTTCAAGCAAAGCAAGTTGATATCTCAATGCTTCACTATCACAATCTACTAACGTTTCAAAATCAATTAATGATGCGTTGTATCTAACTATACTTAAAATTCTGTATGCAACTATTTTAACAATTATTGCATACGCAGTTTGAAGGGCGAAAAGAGCAGTATATTCCTCATCATTTTTTGAGAATGTTTTCCCAATCAAATTTTCAAGAGATGTTTTTCTATCAATAATAGCCTGTTGCTTAGAAACATCATCGTGCGCCAAATTAAATAATTCTTTCCATTCGTTAAATAGCATTTGCGTTTTAGGTGTTATTGCTTTTGACAAATTATCGTATAGCACTTTCACTAATGCAAATGCAATTCCATCATTTTCGGGAGGATTGCAGAAATTTTCAACAATGTTTTTAGAGGTCAGTGCGGTCAAACTCAATCGAATTATTGATTGAACTAATCTATCTAATTGCTCAAAAGAGAGTTCATATACTCCTTCTCTCATTAAACCGTTTTCATTTTTTACAATAAAGCAACATTTTGTTCCATCGGTTACAAAACCCACTGATTCTCCTTCAAAGTCAAGACCAATAAGATACTCGGAAATTTGGTTAATCGCCTTATTCTTCTGCTCTTTGCTTGAAAATGTAGAGGGCTGTTTGAATTCTATTACCAATGCACCGATAGAAGTATCTGCTCTTCCCTTTGTAACATGGCGTTTCGTTGATACTGAGGCTTCTTTCACTGGATTATATTCAAACCCAAGAGGTTTAAATATATCACGAAAGAAAGCAAAAAGTTCACAATCAAAATAACTTTCTATAGTAGCTTCGTTAGGTGCAGTCTTTGCTTTGTTTGAAATTCTTTGAGACATATCCTTGAGTAGGGCTTTATACTCTTTTGAATTAACAATAGCAATATATTGTTTTTGTTTTAAAATATCGATATATTGTTTTATTTCAGCCATATTAATCCTCCTTACATCCTATTTATATTAAAGTGTTATCCTACGTATCTACAAATTTCGCACTTTCGGTACCAATGAGCTGTGGCTTGAGAAAAAGATATATTCGGGATAATAATTAAACTTTCACAAACCTCTAACTCGGACTTTTGGTTTTTTCAGGAATTGTCATTTTGAGGTTACCACTTTCTACAAGAGTGGGTAACGATTTGCAACACAACATAGTTTTTTGATTTGCAAACTAAAACTACTATTTCAGCTCTTGTTCTTGGAGTAGAGCTGAACTCTACGATATAGGCATTGTTTCTGCGAACAAACATTTTTTATAACTAATTCAAATTCGCTGTGAACTACTGAAAGCAGAGGTGCAGGAAGTCCTGCTTTTGCAAATTTACTACGCATAGTAGGGATACCTGAATATCTGTTTTCTGTTATATTCAGAAGCTCAAGCATATTTGCAAGAACCACATTTCTTGTTTTAGGGCGAACTTTACCAAGAGGATTGATAGAAATTTTTCCGTATAAACTGCCACTGTTAATGACTTCCATACGATACATTTCGATGCGAATAGGTACGTTTTCTGTATGAAAGTTATAATCACGATGAACTAGTGCATTAAGAATTGCTTCACGAACAGCCTTTTGTTGCAGCATTTAACTCGATTGTCTGTGTTTTTGTTTTAAAAGTTTTTACATCTAAAATGATTCATCGAGAACTTCAGTTTGCGTTAACAGTTCTTTCTCAAAGATACTAAACTTATTATAAAACTTTTTAACTCGAATCACAAGAATTAACCGTAAAAGTTGTAGAATTAACTATGTTATTTTAGTATATTGAAATGTGTTGACAAAGCTATATGTTTGAGTTTTACCCATTAAAATATTCATAGTATGGATCTATGTCTTCCTGATGTTCGTTATTATCAAACAATATTTGTAGAGTAACTCCCTTAAATCCGTGTAAGTTTTCCTTGCCATTAAATCGCCATCGGCTATTGCTTACTTTCAAATCAAAGCATTTTTTAAATACTCGTGAAAAAGCTTTGGGATTATCAAGGTATTGATACGAATGTTCTTCGCAATACTGACGGTATGCATAATATAGCTCTTTAGTATGTATTTTGTATTTACCGAATACACATTTATCTGTTGCAAAATTTTTGATTATTGTATTTGCCTCATCGGAAGGACATCCAACACTTACAACATTAGGTTTACAAATATCAAGTTCGCTACCAGAAAACACATAATTACCCGATACTAAATTTTGATACATATATATGGCTTTGGTGACAATGTAGTCAGTTTCTGACATTAAAATTTCAAATAAACGAGGGTTTTGTTGCTCTTTAGGAATAGGGGAAAGAAAAGGTATTGCTACAATTCTTGAAACAAACGCATTATCAACACCCTTGATAATTAGTGGATGGTTTGTTGCAAATACAAATTTGCAGTGACCAAATATTTTGTGTAAGTTACCTCTCAAGAATATTTTAGAACAATCATCACCACCTGTTAACTGCTTAATGAAACTAACAGAGCTCGATGGAATAGGTTCGTTTGGCAAATCCATCGATACATTCAGATGTTTATTTGATAAAGCTTTAGCACTTGAAGTACTGCCTAATTGTTTGATGTTTAGGTTTGAAACGTTTCTTTCTTCAAATAAGGCTGAAATTACTTTTCCGAGAACGCTTTTTCCTGTTGATGACTCACCTTGTAGCAAAAATAATACTCTTGCATTAATGTCAGGTGTGAGTAAATATCCAATCATTTGCCAGATTCGTAGCATTATTTTCTGATTGCCACCAGATATATCTTTGATAAAGCAATCAATGTTTCTTGGTTTTTCTGGGGTAAGGTAGCATATATCGGATTGTGAAAAATTATTAATGTTAGCATTAACACGATATTTACATCTACATAAATCTATATTGATTGAATCTGAGAATTTAAGCGGATTTATATTGGAGAGAGGCTGATAAATATTAAAATGCACATTGTTAAACAATACATACTGATCTTGGATTAGTGGATATTTTTCATATTTACCAAGAGCGTTTTTATATACTTTTTTTGCTGTTGTATGTGCAAGTTTCAATGAGTCTTCGTTGTTAAAGATGGAATAGAAAAACTCCGTATGAATGAATTCAGTAAGCTTGTTAAATTCGATAAATTGATCAACTCCGTGATCCCATACAATTAAACCTTGTTCATCATAAGAGCGAGGCTTGAATCTGGTTTCAAAGGCATCTAATAGTTCTGATACAGAGTTATATTCAGTATCATAGGTATCTATATTATTATCAGAATATGCGTCTAAATAAGTAATTGTTGATGGTTCTGTTTGGTTGTGAGAAGGAGTAATAACAGGTCCGTTATATTGATTTGCATATATGTAGTTGTTGTGATACATACGTTAAACACCACCTATACTATGATACTTTTATTATAGTAATGATATGTTATAATGTCAAATTAAACATCGGAACAAAGGTGCATTGGCGCCTAAAAACGATGTTATAGTGCACTTCTGTACCATTGTTCCAATATATATTATTATAAATATTTAAAATTTCCTTAAAATGTTCAGCAGGTACAATCTTAGCGCAGTTATGATAGCAGTAATTCCATTGGATATATGATTGCTGGCTCATGAAGTCGCATATCAGTTTGAACTCACCGAATTTATCTAGCAATGTGTTCCCTGTTAGGTATGACTTAACATTAACTACAGCATGCCAATGATAGTGAGCATAATTTGTTTTACTACCATAATGTGGCACCAATAAAACCTGATGACCTCGTATCTTCATAAACTCAAGAAAAGCCTCTGCACCTTCATCAAGATTTCGTTGCATATTTTTACAAGATCGCATACTTAATATCATATGAAAGATTCTGCGATGGCTCTTTAATGCAGTATAAGGCTCTTGAACAGAATAAAAGTCTTGTACCATTTGATAATAATCATTATCAC
>JAXJTP010000165.1:0-17853 GCA_036309525.1 Acutalibacteraceae bacterium
CCCCTCGACCCCATAAACTTTTGAAAAAGTTTAATCAAAACTTTTAAGCTGTCTTTCCTCTGGTGTGAGCGTTAGCTAACACCTACAAACCCAAATTTGTTGTTTTTAAAATAGAGCTTAATATAAAATTGGTTGAAATATTTTATCAGGAGGTGTGATATATGGCTACAAGCTATAAAACAGTACAGCAGGAAGCAAGCGATGAATTTATAGAAAAGCGTTCAAGATTTATAGGCTACTGTAAGCCTGTTACTACCGAAGAAGAAGCCTTAGAGTTTATAAATAAAATAAAATCCAAGCATTGGGACGCAAGACATAATGTGTATGCGTATTGCCTTAGAGAGGGTCAGATAAAAAGATATTCTGATGACGGTGAGCCACAGGGTACAGCTGGTATGCCTGTGCTTGATGTTTTACTTAAAAGCGAGCTTACCGATTTGGTGGTTGTTGTAACACGCTATTTTGGTGGTGTTTTGCTGGGTACAGGTGGCTTGGTAAGAGCCTATTCACACAGTGCTAAGCTTGCAACAGAGGCGTCACATATTGTTAAAATGGAGCAGTGCCTTATATGCACACTTGCGTGCAATTACAACCAATACGGTAAGGTGTCAGCACTTGTGGCACAATGTGGTGGCATAGTAGATGATAGCGAGTTTGGTACAGATGTAGAATTAACCTTTCATATTCCACAGGATGGCTTAAATAAGCTGACAAAGGAATTAGCCGACGCAACCTGTGGCGAGGTTGAACCAACCGAGGAATTTAAGGAGTACTTTGCTGTTGAAATTTAAAGTAATTTCAACGCCAAAAATTGTAAAAATTTTCTTCTACAAATTACATCCTATATCACAAAAGAAAAAGAGGTATAATGTAAACATAGGCTGTAGTAAAACATATAATTTATTACAGCTTAAATTATTACAAGGGTGTGTAGATATGAATGCCTATGATGCTTGGAAAAATTTTTTAGAAACAGGCAGTGTTGTTGATTATTTGCGTTATACCTCACTAAGAGATTCACAAGAGAATTTCCCTGAATATTTTAGCGACGAAGATGATTTTGATATGCAGGAGGGCGACGATGAAGATATCCACGGACGGATTGATTATAGGGGAGCAAAATATTGGTGAGCAGGATCGTCTTATAACTGTGTTGACAAGAAAAAGAGGAATTATAAAAGCCTTTGTTAAAAATTGCAGAAGTCTTAAAAGTGCAAAGGGCTCTGCTACAAGGCTGTTGTGTTACTCCCGATTGGTATTATATATCAATCGGGATACCTACATAGTTGATGAGGCAACCTGCGACGAGATGTTTATAAAATTGAGAACAGATATTGTAAATATGTCATTAGCACAGTATTTTTGCGAGCTTTCAGGCTTTTTAGCACCCAAAGAAACAAATGCAGAGGAGTATTTAAGACTGTTGCTGAATGCTCTTTATCTGCTTTGTAATAATAAACGACCACCAGCTGTTATAAAATCAGCAGTAGAGCTTAGAATGCTTTGCTTTAGTGGATATATGCCCGACCTTGTTTGCTGTAACAGCTGTAAATGCTACGAGGCAGAAATAATGTATTTTCTGCCAAAATCGGGTAGAATCATCTGTGGCGATTGCATATCAGGTGTTAACGAGCAGAGTATAAAAATCGGTATGGGTGTAACTACTGCAATGCGTTACTGTATTTATGCTGATTTTAACAAAATGTTTAATTTTAAATTATCCGATGAAGGTCTTGCTACACTTGAGAAATGTGCAGAGCAATATCTGCTTTCTACTACGGAGCATAATTTTAAAACGCTTGAATTTTATAAAACTATAAGCTCATAAGCGTTTTTAGTTAAATTTGAATAGAGTGATATTATGTTTTTTTGTGAATATAAAGAGGAAATGCTACCCTTTGTCTACGACAGTAATCCCGAGGATCTATATGCAGGTATTTTAGGTATAGAGGCTTATGGGAATATATTATCAGAAAATAAATATTTTTATGCATCGTATGAGGCTGATGTAAAATTTATTGATGAGCTGGCTACTAAGCTAAAGGATAGCTACGGTAAAGAAATAAAAATTATATTTAAGATAAAAAAAGGAAAAATCAAAGCCTTTAAAATAGATTTAGATAGCCTGGCACAGGCATATAATGATGACAGGTTTAAGACTTTGGGGTTGCTTGGATGGGGAATAAATGATAGAAGCTTTAAAGATATAAATTTTAAATAAGTTATACCTTGTTTTGATTGGAGATGTAAAAATGGACGAGCTGAATTTTTGTTCTGTGTGTGGTACAAAATTGCATAAAAGGCTATGTGGCGATGAGGGTATGGTGCAATTTTGTGATAATTGTAATGAGTTTAAATTCCCTACCTTTAACAGTGCTGTAAGTATGGTTATTTTTAATAAGGCTAAGGACAAGCTTTTGCTTATTCAGCAGTATGGAAGAAAGGATAATATACTTGTTGCAGGCTATATAAACAAGGGAGAAATACCACAGGAGGCATTGCAAAGAGAGATAAGAGAAGAGGTTAATCTTAAAGCTATAGACTGGGATTATAACCACAGTATTTATTTTGAAATGAGCAATACTCTGATCCATAATTTTATAGTAGTTGTTGAAGATGAGGACTTTACTATAAAAGAAAACGAGGTTGATAAGGCTGAGTGGTTTACTATTGATGACGCCGTTAGGTATGTAAAGCCAAATAGCCTAGCTAAGACGTTTTTAACTAAAGCATTAAGGGATAGAGGTTATATTTAATTATGCTTGATTATTTATAGTGTTGTGGTATAATTGTTGATAAGAGGTGAAGCTTATGAAATTTATATTAAAAATGCTTTCTGTGTTGGCTAAAATAGCAATATTTGTTGCAGGCTTGGCTGTATTGCTGAAATTAGGTATACAATATCTTGAAAAGCGTGGTATTGTAAAAATAGAGTGGATTGCACAAAAAACACCTGCTGGCAGAGGTGTGCGTTGGGCTATGTCAATTAAAGATAAGGTGATTTTATCTTTTCAGATATAATCAGATACAGCCTGATAATGTAGAATAAAAATACTGGATTTTATCGACGGCTGTTTCGCCGTCGATTTTTTGCATAAAAAAATTAAAACCCATCAGGATTTTTAAATCCTGATGGGTTTTATACCTATACTTTATATCTTAGCTTTCTGTAAATTCGGATAAGCTTTCTTCTTAAAGGATTAGTATATACAAAGCTGTTTGTTGTATTAATAACCTTGTGATATTTTCTGTATTTTTCTGCAAGTCTGTCCTGTGTGTTAAAGTAGCTTGTGTCAGCACAGCCACTTGATTTATGCCATACATTTAAAGGTACTGCATAAACAGACATACCAGCAAAATTTATAGCCTGTAAGCAAAGGTCTGCACCATATAAATGCCAACCGTCACATACATCCTCGTCAAAGTGTAGCTTTTCCATACAGCTTTTATGACAAGCTATCAGGCACTCGTCAAGAGTTAACGCCTTTGTAGGCTTATCAATGGTTTTGTTTTTATCATCATATTCATACATAGCTGTAAGAATTATAGGGTTTTTATCTGTACCCTTATCGTTTACGCCAGCAGAACCGAATACAGTAGCTTTGTTTTCTGTTGCATAGTCATAGATGTATTCTAAAACATCATCACTCATAAATTCAATATCCTGATGTAAATATACTATAACCTCTCCAGTTGCTTGGTCTGTACCATAATTCAAAGCCTTTGACGCAGATGAAAATTGATGGTTTGTATTATCGATTGATATAAACTCAACCTCAACATTTTTCTGTTTTTTTGCACTTTCAATCATTTCGTTCAAAAGCTGAGGTTTATTATATACCGAAATTAATGAAACCTTTTTCATAAACCCTCCTAAAGGTATACAGACTCAGATTAATCCCATATCTGCAAGAACCATTTTATAGCAGTCTGTAACATACTTTACATCCTCGTCACTTAGCTTGGTGTGCAGTGGCAATGTGATTTCATTTTTGTAGTGTGCGTAGGCATTAGGGAAATCACTAATATCAAAGCCCATATTTTTATATGCTGTCATCATTGGCAGAGGCTTAAAATGAACATTGCAGGCTATGCCTAAATCAGCCATTCTGTTTATAATCTCATTTCTTTCTCTGTGACCAATGTTTGGTACTCTTGTAAGATAGATGTGACAGCTGGTTACAAAATCATCATTTACGTGGTGTAGATAGCCTACACCGATTTCGTCCATAGCCTTGTCGTACATCTCGATTATCTCACGGCGTCTGCCTTGGATTTCTTTAAAGCGTTTTAGCTGTACAAGTGCAATAGCAGCGTTTACATCTGTCATATTACATTTATAGCCTGGCATAACTATGTCGTACTCCCATGAACCTGCAAGATTTTTGTGCAGTGCGTCCTTTGTTTGTCCGTGTAGTGAATAGAGCATATATTGATTATACAGCCATTCATTGTCAAGACCCTCTACATCTCTCCAGGTAGCAATTCCACCCTCGGCAGAGGTAATGGTTTTAACTGCGTGAAGCGAAAAGGCTGTGAAGTCTGCAACGTTACCACTCATAACGCCAAACTGACTTGAGCCAAAGCCGTGTGCAGAGTCAGATAATACAATAACCCTGTTGTACAGTCTTTGAATATCATTGCCAGGCTTAAACAGGTGCTTTTTGCTTTCAATAGCCTTGAAAATACCCTTATAATCACACATTTTACCTGCAATATCAACAGGTATTACAGCCTTTGTACGTTCTGTTATTGCCTGTGCAATTTTTTCAGGGTCAATCAGAAAAGACTCCTCAGAGGTGTCTACCATAACAATTTTTGCTCCAACGTGTGCAATAGCTGAAGCACTTGCTGTATATGTGTAGGCTGAAACTATAACCTCATCGCCTTCGCCAATGCCTAAAATACGCAGGGTAAGCTCTAGTGCTGATGTGCAAGAGCCTAACGCTACAGCCTTTGAGGTTCCAAAAAACTTGGCAACCTCTGTTTCAAATTTCTTTGTTTTAGGTCCTGTTGTTATCCAGCCTGAACGCAAAGCATCTGCAACCTCGGCAATTTCAGCCTCGGTAATATCAGGTGGAGAAAAAGGAATACTCCTCATATTACAAGCTCCTTTATATACTTTATATACTTGAAAAAACAACTTGTTTTTTAGTTAATAAAATGCAAAATTAATACACTATAAATTATTGTCTACTGGTGCATTTTAACATTTAAATTCTAGCATACCAAATCTTTAAAGTCAATTAATTATATGGTATAATTTAAAAAGGTTTAAAGTTTGTTTATACTTTATTAAAAATTATTAAGAGGCTTTTATGGGATATTATTCAGCTAATCAGTATTATAAAAAATTATTCAATAGCAAGGTTTATAAGATTTCACTTAATGGTGGTATGACCTGCCCTAACAGAGATGGCACAGCAGGCACTGGTGGGTGTATTTTTTGTAGCAGTAAGGGCTCGGGTGACTTTTCTCCTGTTAGCAGTATGTCGATAAATGAGCAGATAGAGGACTCAATAGCAAGGGTGCGTAGCAAGATTAAGGAGGATAAATTTATAGCCTATTTTCAGTCGTTTACAAACACATATGCACCTGTAGAATATCTTGAAAAAATATTTATGCAGGCTATAAATCATCCCAACATAGTAGGCTTATCAATAGGCACTCGTCCAGATTGCTTAGGTGATGAGGTTTTAGCTTTGTTAAACAGGCTTAATAAAATCAAGCCTGTTTTTGTGGAGCTTGGTTTGCAGACTATCCACGAAAAAACTGCAGAATATATAAATCGGTGCTATCCACTTGAGGCTTATGACAATGCTGTTAAAAATCTCAAGGATATAAATATAAATGTAATTGTGCATATAATAATAGGGTTGCCGTTTGAAACAGAGGAGATGATTTATCAAACCGTTGAATATGCTTCAAAAAGTGGTGCAGACGGAGTAAAGCTACAGCTGTTGCACGTTTTAAAGGATACAAGGCTTGCACAGGAGTATGAAAAGGGCAGGTTTGAGGTGCTTACTCTTGAAAAGTACACAGAAATTATATGCAGATGTATAGAAATAATACCAGAAAATATTGTAATACATAGAATTACAGGTGATGGCCCTAAAAGCATTCTTATAGCACCAAGCTGGAGTGCAAATAAAAAGCTTGTTTTAAATACTATAAACAGGGCGATTCAAACAAACAATATAGTACAGGGTAGCCGTTTTAATATGAGTAATTCTAAAAATTAATGTAATGTAGATATGAATTTTAAAGGAAAATGTCTTGCATAATGTATCGAAATTTTGTATAATGTAGTATAAGTGAAAACAACAATTAATATAAAGTCGATAACTATGTGTTTTTTGTGGTTTTCAGTAAAAATGTTATAAATGGCCGTTTGGTGGTGAGACTAATGAAAAGAGCGCTTGTTATTTCAAAAAACGAGAGAAACGCTCAAGCTATCAAGGTCTTACTTGAGCAGGAGGGCTATACAGAGCTTTCAATAGCAACATCAGCAGTTGAAGCAAAAAAATGTATTGCTGTTGATGACTTTAACCTGATTTTTATTTATACTCCACTTGAGGATGAGGTGGGGCTGAATTTGTCGATATATCTGGCAGAGCGAACCCACGCAGGTGTGTTTATTGCGTTAAGTGAAAAATCAGCGTTACAAATGCAAGAAAGGCTTAGTGCCAGTGGTGTAGTAACGCTTAATAAGCCTCTTACAGCAGAGGTGTTACACCAGAGTATTTTAGTATGGAACGCTTTGGCAGTACGCATAAATCTGCTTGAGCGTGAAAATGTACAGCTTAAATCAAGGCTAGAGGAAATAAAGCTGATAGACAGAGCCAAATGTGTGCTTATGCAATGCTTAGCTATGAGCGAGCCACAGGCACATAAGTTTATTGAAAGACAGGCTATGGATTTACGGATAAGTAAAAAGCGAGTAGCCGAACAAGTGTTGAATACCTATGAAATATAGTTATTTAATTTAAGTACATCAGAGAAAGGGATTGATTAAATGAGCCGCAAAGCATTTCTTATTTTAGAAAACGGTAAGGTTTTTGAAGGAAAAGGTTTTGGAGCAGAGAAAGATGCAGTAGGAGAAATTGTTTTTACTACAAGTATGGTAGGTTATCTTGAAACAATTACTGAGCCAAGCTATTTTGGTCAGGTTGTTGTTCAGACATTTCCAGCTATTGGTAATTATGGTGTTGTTCCTGCAGAATTTCAGAGCAATTCACCTGCGTTAAAGGCATATATTGTTAGAAATAGGTGTCAAGAGCCGTCCAACTTCCGTTGCGAGGGGATTCTTGACACTTTTTTAAAGGATTCCGGCATACCTGGTTTGTATGGTGTTGATACAAGAGCAATTACAAAGATAATCAGAGAAAACGGTGTAATGAGTTGCAAAATTACATCTACATTAGATAACCTTGAGGCAGACCTTGCAGAGCTTAAGAGCTACAAGATAGAAAACGCTGTTAAGGCTGTATCTCCAACAGAGGTTACAACTATAAATTCAGAAAATCCAAAGTGCAATGTAGCATTGTGGAACTTTGGTGCAAAGTCTAAAATCGTTAATGCACTAACAGAGAGAGGCTGTAATGTAACAGCTTTTCCAGCAACAGCAACAGCCGACGAAATTCTTGCAATCAATCCTGACGGAATTATGCTTTCAGATGGTCCTGGAGATCCAAAAGAGAATACTGAGATTGTTGAAAATCTTAAAGCATTGTGCGAGAAGAAAATTCCTATGTTTGGTATCGGATTAGGTCATCAGCTACTGGCACTTGCTAAGGGTGCAGATACAGAGAAGCTTCATTATGGTCACCGTGGTGCAAGCCAGCCTGCTGTTTATCTTGAAACAGGCAGAGTTTATATTACAAGCCAGAACCACGGCTATACAGTGGCACCAGAGTCACTACCAGAATGTGCAAAGCTTACATTCAAAAACGCAAACGACGGAACCTGCGAGGGCTTGACATATACAGATATGCCAGCATTTTCGGCACAGTTCTATCCAGAAATCTTTGGCAATGAGCTTAGCACAGCATTCTTGTTTGACAAGTTTGTTGCTTTGGTTATGGAAAATAAGTGATTTAAATTATAGATTAAAAGCCATAATTTAAACTACTAAAAATATAGCTCCTATTGTGGAAAGAAAGGATGTTTTTGATGCCACTTAATAAAGATATAAAAAGAGTTTTGGTAATAGGTTCAGGTCCTATTGTTATTGGTCAGGCTGCTGAGTTTGACTATGCAGGTACACAGGCTTGCCGTGCTCTGAAGGAAGAAGGCTTAGAGGTTATTCTTATAAACTCTAACCCTGCTACAATTATGACAGATAATGCAATGGCTGATAAAATTTATATTGAGCCACTTACACTTGATACAGTTAAAAGAATTATCCAGAAGGAAAAGCCAGATAGCTTGCTTTCTACACTGGGTGGTCAAACAGGTCTTACACTTTCAATGCAGCTTGCAAAGGAAGGCTTCTTGGAGGCTAACGGTGTAAAGCTACTTGGTGCTAATCCAGAAACTATTGATAAGGCTGAAGACAGACAGATGTTTAAGGATACAATGGAGTCAATTAATCAGCCTTGTATCCCTTCAACAGTTGTAAACGATGTTGAAAGTGCTATAGAGTTTGCTAATAAAATCGGTTACCCTGTTATTATTCGTCCAGCATTTACACTAGGTGGTACCGGTGGTGGTATTGTAAATAATGAAGAAGAGCTTGTTGAGATTACATCAAACGGACTTGAGCTTTCTCCTATTACACAGGTATTGGTTGAAAAGTGTGTTTCAGGCTGGAAGGAAATCGAGTTTGAGGTAATTCGTGACAGCAAGGGTAATGCAATTACAGTTTGCTCAATGGAAAACCTTGACCCAGTTGGTGTACACACAGGTGACAGTATAGTTATTGCTCCTGCTGTAACATTAGCTAGTGAAGAATATCAGATGCTAAGAAGTGCTGCTTTAAGTATGGTATCTGCACTTGGCGTTGAGGGTGGCTGTAACTGTCAGTTTGCACTTAACCCAGAGAGTATGGAGTACGCTGTAATCGAGGTAAACCCACGAGTTTCTCGTTCATCTGCTCTTGCTTCAAAGGCAACAGGCTATCCTATTGCAAAGGTAGCTGCTAAAATTGCTATCGGCTATACACTGGACGAAATTAAAAACGCTGTTACAGGCACAACCTATGCTTGCTTTGAGCCAGCTGTTGACTATGTTGTAGTTAAGTTCCCTAAATGGCCTTTTGATAAGTTTGTATACGCTAAGAAAACACTTGGTACACAGATGAAGGCTACAGGTGAGGTAATGGCTATTGCTCCTACATTTGAGCAGGCTATTATGAAGGCAGTGCGTGGTGCTGAAATTTCTCACAACACATTAAACAGCGAGAAATACGAGCAGATGTCATTTGAGGGCGTAAAGAATAAGCTTTCTGTATGTGATGACGAAAGATTGTTCTGCGTTTACGAGGCTCTGAAAAGAGGTATAACAGTAGACGAAATTCACGCTATCACAATGATAGATGAGTGGTTCCTTGAGAAGCTTTTAAAGCTTGTAAATATAGAAAAAGAGATGTCAAAGGGAGAGCTTACACCTGAGCTTTACAAAAAGGCTAAGAATATGGGCTACCTTGACAAGACAATAGAAGAATTCACAGGCTGTAAGGTTACAAATCCACTTACACCTGTATATAAAATGGTTGATACCTGTGCAGCTGAATTTAAGGCTCAGACACCTTATTTCTACTCAACCTTTGACGAAGAAAACGAGGCTGCTGACTTTATAAAGGAGAATAACACAGGTAAGAAAACTATCATCGTATTTGGTTCAGGACCTATCAGAATTGGTCAGGGTATCGAATTTGACTATGCGTCAGTTCACTGTGTATGGGCATTAAAGCAGGCAGGCTATGAGGTTGTAATCGTAAACAACAACCCAGAAACAGTTTCAACAGACTTTGATACCTCTGACAGACTATACTTTGAGCCACTTACACCAGAGGATGTAATGGGCATTATCAATACAGAAAAGCCTTACGGTGTTGTTGTTGCATTTGGTGGACAAACAGCTATCAAGCTAACAAAGTTCCTGAGCGACAACGGTGTAAACATTCTTGGTACATCAGCCGACAGCATTGATATGGCTGAGGACAGAGAGCGTTTTGATGAGCTACTTGAAAAGCACAACATTAAGCGTCCTCGTGGCTTTACTGTAATGACAACAGATGAGGCTCTGAAGGTTGCTTCAAATGTAGGCTATCCTGTTCTTATGAGACCTTCATATGTACTTGGTGGACAGAATATGATTATCGCCTATAATGAGGACGATATAGTTGAATATATGGCTATTATTCTTTCACAGAATATCGAAAACCCAATTCTTATTGATAAATACCTGATGGGTACAGAAATTGAGGTTGACGCAATCTGTGACGGTGAGAGCATTCTTATCCCTGGTATTATGCAGCATATCGAGCGTGCTGGTGTTCACTCTGGTGACTCAATTGCTGTTTACCCAGCGTGGAAGCTAAGCGATGAGATGACTCAGACAATCATCAAGAGCTCAGAGGATCTAGCTCTATCACTAAATACAAAGGGACTTGTAAATATTCAGTATCTGATTTATGAGGATGATCTATATGTTATCGAGGTAAACCCTCGTTCATCAAGAACAATTCCTTATATCAGTAAGGTTACAGGTGTACCAATGGTTGACCTTGCTACAAGAGCTATGCTAGGCGAAAAGCTTGCAGATATGGGCTACGGCACTGGTCTTTACAAGAAGTCACCTTATACAGCTGTAAAGGTTCCTGTATTCTCATTCGAAAAGCTTATCAATGTTGATAACCACCTAGGCCCAGAAATGAAGTCAACAGGTGAGGTTCTTGGTATTGCTGGTACTCTTGAGGAGGCTCTATACAAGGGCTTGGTAGCAGCTGGCTATAAGATGACTAAATCTGGTGGAGTTCTTATCACAGTAAGAAACAGCGATAAGGGTGAAATCGGTGATGTAGCTAAAAAGTTTGCTACAATGGGCTTTGAAATTTACGCAACAGCTGGCACAGCAAAGATTCTTGAGGCTTATGGCATTGACGCTAAAACAGTTAAGAAGATTCACGAGTCAAGCGAAGAAAACACAATTAAGCTTATCGAAAGTGGTAAGATTAACTATGTTATTTCAACATCATCTAAGGGTAGAATCCCTACAAGAGATAGCGTAAAAATCAGAAGAAAGACAGTTGAAAGAAATATTCCTTGCCTGACATCAATTGATACAGCTAATGCTCTAGTAGAGTGCTTAATGAGCAGATATTCTCAGTACAACACTGAATTAGTAGATATAAACAATATGAGAGCAGAGAAGATGAAGTACGAATTCACAAAGATGCATGGCTGTGGTAACGACTACATCTACTTCAACTGCTTCACACAGAGCATTAACAATCCAGAGGGATTAAGCGTAAGACTTTCAGACAGACATTTTGGTATCGGTGGTGACGGTGTTATCCTTGTTTGTCCATCAGATGTAGCAGATGCTAAAATGCGTATGTTCAACCTTGACGGCTCAGAGGGTAAAATGTGTGGTAACGGTATAAGATGTGTAGGTAAATTCCTATACGACCACAACCTTGTTGACCAGAATAAAGAGACTGTTACTGTTGAAACACTAAGTGGTATTAAAACACTAAAGGTTTACAAGCAGGATAACGAGGTTAAGCGTTTAAGAGTTGATATGGGTAAGGCAGAGCTAGAGCCTAAGAAGGTTCCTGTTGCTTTAGATATTGATAAGGATAAGGTTGTAAACGAAACTGTTACAATAGACGGTGTAGAGTATAGCATTACCTGCGTATCAATGGGTAACCCACATTGTGTAGTATTTATCAAGGACGTAGAGGGTCTTGATATTGAGAAAATCGGACCAAAGTTTGAGAATAGCGAGCTATTCCCAGAAAGAGTAAATACAGAATTTGCAAGAGTTATTAACGACCATACAGTTAAAATGCGTGTATGGGAGCGTGGCAGTGGCGAAACATGGTCTTGTGGTACAGGTGCCTGTGCTGTAGCTGTGGCTGCTGTTGAAAACGGCTTCTGCAAAAAGGGCGAGGATATAACAATCCAGCTAAAGGGTGGCGACCTTGTTATTAACTATACAGATGATACAGTATATATGACAGGCGAAGCTGAAAGAATATTCGACGGTACAGTTGTACTTTAATTAACTAAAATATTTAGCATACCTTGCAGTATTGCAGGGTATGCTATTGCTGTAATATAATAATAATTAAACATTATAATTTATATAATCAGAAAATCTTATATTGTCCCGATTTTGGCAATATTTCAAAGAGCTAATTACATAGGTGATTGTATGAATAAAATTAAATTGATTACTCCAACCTCAGAATACAGCGACGATATTATGGAATTTCGCAATGAAATTCTTAATTCAGATGACAAGGATTCCTTTGCAGGCTGTGGAAATTTAGCAGAATGCTCAACAGCTAAGGCGTGGCTTGATAATATTTTAATGCTAGAAAACCCAGAAACCTGTCCAGAGGGCTTTGTTACAGCAAATACATATATTGCTGTGCGTATATCTGACAATAAAATTGTAGGAGTAATAGACCTCAGACATCATATAAATCATCCTGTTTTAGGCTTATGGGGTGGTCATATGGGCTATTCTGTGCGACCTTCTGAAAGAAATAAGGGCTACGCAAAGGAAATGCTGAGATTAAATTTGCAGAATTGCAAAGACAGAAATATCAACAAGGCTATGGTTACATGTCATAGCTGGAATATTGCAAGCGAAAAAGCAATTTTAGCAAATGGTGGAGCCTTTGAAAAAGAAATATTGGTAGAAGGTGAATATATAAAAAGATATTGGATACATATTTAAAAGAAAGAGGGGGACTACTATGAAAATATTACTTACTGGTGGTGCAGGCTTTATTGGTAGCCACACCTGCGTTGAGCTTATTGAAGCAGGCTATGATGTTGTTATAGCTGATGATTTATCAAACAGTAAGCCACTTGTACTTGAAAGACTAAAGGAATTAACAGGTAAAGAGGTTAAGCTTTATCAGCTGGATATTGCTGATAAGGAAAAAATGGACGAGATGTTTGCAAAAGAGAGCTTTGACGCTGTAATTCACTTTGCAGGCTTCAAGGCAGTTGGTGAATCTGTGGCTAAGCCTGTAATGTATTACAGAAATAACATCGGTACAACTCTTACATTGCTTGAAACAATGGCTAAGTACAATGTTAATAACATAGTATTCAGCTCATCAGCTACAGTTTATGGTGTGCCAGAAACTGTGCCACTTGTTGAGGGTATGAAAACAGGCTGTACAAATCCATATGGCTGGACAAAGCTGATGATAGAGCAAATTCTTACAGACGCAACAGTTGCTGATAAGAATCTGTCTGTTGTATTGCTAAGATATTTCAACCCAATCGGTGCACACGAAAGTGGAAGAATTGGTGAGGACCCAACAGGTATTCCTAACAATCTTCTGCCATATATTACACAGGTTGCTATCGGCAAGCTACCACAGCTTGGTGTATTTGGTAACGATTACCCTACACACGATGGTACAGGCGTACGTGACTATATACACGTTGTAGACCTTGCTAAGGGTCATGTAAAGGCTATTGAGTATGCGTCTAAGAATAAGGGTACAGAAATATTTAACCTTGGTACAGGCACAGGCTACAGCGTGCTTGATATTGTAAAGGCTTTTGAAAAGGCTAACGATATTACTATACCTTACGCTATAAAGCCACGTCGTGACGGTGATGTTGCCGAGTGCTATGCTGACCCTGTAAAGGCAAAGGAAAAGCTAGGCTGGCAGGCTGAAAAAACTCTTGAGGATATGTGTAAGGACTCTTGGAGATGGCAGTCAAACAACCCTAATGGCTATGGTGAATAATTCGAATATTCTATAAAACAGAGCAAGCAATCTTGAAGTATAGATTGCTTGCTTTTTTTAGGATGAATAAAGATGAGCTTTTGTAAAAATCAGGCTAAAATCAAATTTCTAAGATAAGCAATGTAATTTAACTGACTCAGAATGAAATAAATAGTAAACTGGCAGTATATCTCCTGATAATACTGCCAGCTTATTGTTGAGCTAATACTTTTAAAAACAGAAATAACACGAATTAAATTTTATGTGATACTGTAATATTTATATTTAAAAACGCATATAGTTTAAAGAAATATACAGAGTTAGTTTACTTTGTTTAAAAGAAAGGGCGATTAAATATGAATGAACATTATCCATTTGAATTACCAAAGCTTAATTATGCCTATAATGCTTTAGAGCCATATATTGATGGTGATATAATCAGAATACATCATTCTGTGCTTATGCAGAATTACGTTGACAGGTTAAATGACGTTTTGTCAAAATTTCCACAGTATCAGGATTGGAGCTTAAAGGCACTTGTAGCATATGCCGATACATTTCCACCTGCCTTGCGAAAAAGCATAAAAACCTATGCAGGAGGAGTTTATAATCACTATATTTATTTTAACAGTATGACACCAGGAGGCAGAATGCCTACACCAAGGCTTATGGAGCAAATTAAGGATAGCTTTGGTAGCTTTGAGCATATGAAAGCCTCGCTTGTAGCTAATGCAAACGCTAACTTTGGCTGTGGCTATACATGGCTTGTGTGTAACAAAAGCTGTAAGCTACAGATAATAAATACACAAAAGCAGAATACTCCACCTCTGACAATGGTTGACCCTATAATAGCAATAGATTTATGGGAGCACGCATATTTTAATCAATATATTGGTGACAGAAATAAATATGTTCTTAACTGGCTACAGGTAGCTGACTGGAGCAGAGTATGCGAATATATAGCCTGTAAAGCCTTTATAAGCGATTAACAATAACTAAAGCACCACCACTATGCACTGTAATAACAGAGGTGTTGGTTGTGGCTATATTGCTTGTGCCAATAGGAAAATCAGCTGTCATTATAAGTCTATCTGCTGAATACTTAAAGCCCTCAAGAGTTACAGTGGCTTCACTGCAACCAAAGGCAAAAACAGACACTGTACAGCTGTTGCAGTGTAGACTTAAGCTGTTTTCAGTGTAATATATATCTGCCTTACTGTCCTTAAGCACTGCTGTGCAACCGTTATTACAGGCAAATTTAAGCAGTGAAAGATTAGCATAAAGATGGTCTGCACGACTACCTGTAGCACCTAAAAGCAGAAATTCCTTATAACCCTTTGAAATACCGTACTTAATGCAATAAATACTGTCTGTGTCGTCCTTCTCCACAGGCAGTATTATTTTTTTAAGACTATTATCAATCTTAGTAAGGCTTGAATCAAAATCGCCTATTATTATATCGGGTGTTATATCTGCTTTTTTGGCAGTATCATAGCCACCATCAGCACAAATTATATAATCATCAGCACGTATTTCAGATTTGATAAATTCAGGCTGATTATATGGAGAGGCACAAATAATAACACAACGACTCATTTTCTTTGCCACTCCTTAATATCCTTAACCTCGTTATACATTTCTACATAGCTGTTATGGCGTGACTTGTTTATTTCACCGTCCTTTACAGCCTGTAGCACTGCACAGCCCTTTTCACAGATATGTGCACAGGATGTGAACTTGCACGTGTTTATATATTCCTCAAATTCAGGGAAACAGTCTGCTAAATCGTCCTTATTTATAAGCTCGTATCTTTCAAGGTCAACCGTTGAAAAGCCTGGTGTGTCGGCTACATAGCCACCGTCTGATTTGTAAAGCTCTACACTTCGTGTGGTGTGTCTGCCTCTGCCTAGCTTTTTGCTTATATCGCCTGTGGCTATATCTAAGCTAGGGAATAGGTAGTTAAGCATAGATGATTTACCTACACCAGAATTTCCAGTAAAGGCAACTGTGCTATCCTTTAAAAGTGCTTTAACCTCATCGGCACCCTCACCAGTTACAGATGAAAAGGCTATAGCCTTTATACCAGAGCCTTTATAAATCTCAAGATATTCGTCAGCTGATTTTAAATCCAGCTTTGAGAATACCACAACAGGCTCAATACCCTTGTTTATAGCAGTAGCAGTCATTTTATCTATGATAAACATATTAGGTGATGGCTCGCAAACAGATGAAACTATTACAAGCTTATCTAAATTTGCAATAGCAGGGCGAATGATCTTATTCTTTCGTGGAAGAATTTCATCAATAGAAGCAAAGCCCTCTTTTGGTATGGTTATTTTAACTCTATCACCTACTACTGGTGACATACCCTTTTTTCTGAATACACCTCTTGCCTTGCATTCAATAATTTCGTTGTCAGCCTCTACATAATAGAAGCCACCCAACAGCCTTACTATAATTCCCTGCTTGTCAGCCATACTTTTATTACCGTCCTTTTGATTGTATTAAAACTTATTTTACCACATTTTATAGCAAAATAAAAGAAATATCAGATTTAATTATAGGTATAATCTGCGTAAATAGTCACAACATAATAAAAAGGAGTGTGCTGTTTATGGAACAATTAATAGCTTTTTACGATACAAAGCCATATGATAAGGTGTGGTTTTCTAAATTGCCTCATACAGGGTTGAAATTTAAGTTTTTTGAACACAAGCTTAATAGCGAAACTGCGAAGCTTGCCTGTGGTTGCAGTGCTGTAGTTGCATTTGTAAATGATAATGTAAATGCAGATACTATAAATCAGCTACATCAAATGGGTATAAGGGCTATTGCAATGAGATGTGCAGGCTATAATAATGTTGATTTTAAGACTGCCTATGATAAGATTACTGTTATGCGTGTACCAGGCTATTCACCTAATGCAGTTGCTGAATATACAATGGCACTTTTACTTGCACTTAACAGAAAGGTGCATAAAGCGTATAACAGAACAAGAGATTACAACTTTTCGCTTGCAGGCTTAACAGGCTTTGACCTTAAGGGTAAAACAATAGGCATTATAGGTACAGGAAAAATAGGCAGAGAATTTATTGATATATGCAAGGGCTTTAAAATGAAGGTTTTAGCATACGATATATACCCTGTACCAGACAGCGATATAGCCTATACAGATTTGGATACTATCTTTAAAGAAAGTGATATTATATCATTGCATTGCCCACTTACAAAGGAAAGTCATCATCTTATTAACAAAAATACTATTGCAAAAATGCGTGACGGTGTAATTTTGCTTAATACCTCAAGAGGTGCAATAGTAGAAAGTCAGGCATTGCTACAGAGCTTAAAAAGTAAAAAAATAGGTGGTGCAGGCTTAGATGTATATGAAGAGGAGAGTAGCCTGTTTTACGAGGATTTTTCAGGCGAAATTATAAATGATGATACACTTTCTTTGCTTGTGTCTATGCCAAATGTTATAGTAACCTCACATCAAGCCTTTTTAACTAATGAGGCTTTACAAAACATAGCACAAACAACTATCGAGAATTTACAGGATTATTTCAACGAAAAGCCTTTGAAAAATGAAATATGCTATCATTGCGAAACAGGAGAGGTTACCACCGATTGCGATAAAAAGAAAAACGGAAGATGCTTTTAAATAATTGCAGGCTTGAAAAATTTGGGTTTGGAGGGGAGTTACGGATTAGCACAAACCAAAACCTAAAGTTTGGGTAAAGCCTTTTTAAAGGCTTTCGGGTTAAGGGCAGAGCCCTTATGGGATTTTAAAGGGCGAAGCCCTTTAACTTCTCGTGATTATTAAAAATGCCGTGTATACGGCATTTTTAGGAAAAACTATGAGTTAAGGACTCCGTCCTTAAAACCTGCAAGGGCGTTGCCCTTGACCCACCACCCTTTAAAAAGGGTGGACC
>JAXJTP010000166.1:0-17383 GCA_036309525.1 Acutalibacteraceae bacterium
CCCCTCGACCCCATAAACTTTTGAAAAAGTTTAATCAAAACTTTTAAGCTATCTCGCCTCTGGTGTGAGCGTTAGCTCACACCGACAAACCCAAATTTGTAAAACACAACAAGGAGAAGCTTTTATGAGAATTATAGCACTTACTGAAAATACAACAGAAAATAATAGCCTTGATACTGAGCATGGTCTTAGCCTGTATATAGAAACAGAAAATCATAAAATTCTAT
This sequence comes from Acutalibacteraceae bacterium, assembly GCA_036309525.1. Classification (GTDB taxonomy): domain Bacteria; phylum Bacillota; class Clostridia; order Oscillospirales; family Acutalibacteraceae; genus CAG-964. The sequence continues at coordinate 228 of JAXJTP010000166.1, forward strand.
TTGATATGGGACAAACCGATTTGTTTGAGAAAAACGCTGATAAGCTGGGTGTAGATATTTCTGCTGTGGATATAGCAGTACTTTCACACGGACATTACGACCATGGTGGAGGAATGGAAAGATTTTTGCAAATTAATGAAAAATCACCTGTCTATATAAGCAAATATGCCTTTGAGCCACATTATTCGGGTACAGAAAAATATATAGGACTAAACACAGCCCTGTGCGATAATACCAGATTAATAATAGTTGATGATTATTTAAGGCTTGATAATAATTTAGAGCTTTTCTCCTGTAATCTTAAAAATCGTGAATACCCAACAAACAGCTTCGGCTTGAATATGATAACAGATAATGCTATGCAACCTGATGATTTCAAGCATGAGCAATATCTGCTTATTACTGAGGGCGATAAAAGGGTACTTATCAGTGGCTGTTCTCACAAAGGAATTTTAAATATTATGCAGTGGTTTAAGCCTGATGTATTAGTAGGAGGCTTTCATTTTATGAAGCTTGACCCTATGGGTGATGGTAGGGCTGAGCTGAAAAAATCTGCTGAAATCCTGAAAAGCTTTGATACTACATACTACACCTGTCACTGCACAGGCACAGAGCAATACAGCTGTATTAAAGAGGCTATGAAAAATCAGGTTAATTATTTATCCTGTGGACAAGAAATTATATTGTAATCCCCTACCCTATCATTTCAATGTCGTTACGCTAACGACATTGAAATGATGTGTCTGCTTAGCAAATGTAAAATTCACCTTATACATAGTGCTGTTTTACTTATCGTGAATTTATTGCATAATCTATATGAAAACGTCAGCTAAAAAGCAAATAAAACTTTTTCAAAAAAATTTAAAAAATTTTAAAAAAAGTGTTGACAAATACGCTGTTATACCCTATAATAAATAACGCTGACTGGTACAGACAGCAACAATAAAAGATGGCGGAATAGCTCAGTTGGCTAGAGCATTCGGTTCATACCCGAAGTGTCGTAGGTTCAAGTCCTATTTCCGCTACCAAATGGCCCGGTGGTCAAGCGGTTAAGACACCGCCCTTTCACGGCGGTAACACGGGTTCGATTCCCGTCCGGGTCACCAAAAAAGCACTTGCAGATTGCAAGTGCTTTTTTATTTTGCTTTTATTTTAAGGGCTTGTATATATCAACAATACTATTCTTAAAAGATAGAATAAATTTTAAACCCTTGGCTTTCGGCAGGAGCAAGCCCCTGCCCTACACTGTTTCCACGTTGCAATCATGGGCTGTTTGAAAAATCAAAAGCACTGTCTGTTTTTATCTTGAAATCTCTCGTTGACGAATAAAAATCCAGCACCTTTTCAAACAAACCATAATACTAACTACTAAAAAGTAAAAATAAATGCTGTATAGTACAATTAGAAAATGAGTTTTCAGAAATAAATTTTTTCCAAAGCCTTGATATTTTATAGTACTATCTGTCCTAGCCCTCCTTATATCATCAAAAGTGTTGCTGATTTAATCTGTCTTCTGATAATTATTTGTTAGTATAAAATAACCAAAAAAACAGATTGTACTAATCGGTGTAATACAATTAATACAAACTTTGCCAAAACCTATTGACTTAGGTGTGCTTACAGAATATAATCAGGTTGTTAAATTTTGAAACACCAAACATATTAGGAGGTTAATTTTATGTTTAAGAGATTAGGGAAGAAAGTTTTAACAATTATTATGGCTACTATGCTTGTAGCAAGTATGAGTGCAGTAAGCACATTTGCAGTAGAAACAGCTACAGAAAAAAGCTCAGTAGTAGCTACAGCTAAAGCTGAAGCAAACACATACACCGATAAACGCTCTGGTGTTAAGCTAGAGAGTGACAGCTTAAACGTGAGCCAGCACACTACCTTTATTTTTGATGATTACGATAAGTTTTTCCCAAAAACAGATCTGTATGAGAAAATTCTTGATATCGAAGTATATTCAAATCCAGACGAGTTAGAAATGGCAGATTTATCAAAAACACCTGTTACAGCATATATTCCATACGACAAAGAGGGCTGTTATGTAGTTTTTTCAGAATACGAAACAAGCAAAACAACACAGCTTAAGGCTGAATATGTAGATGGCTATTATAAGGTGCAGATGGTTGGCAGTGGTACTTACATTATATGTGATTATCCTTTAGCAGAGGGTGACGGTAAATTAGTACAGCAGACTCTTGTTGATGAAAAAACAGGTGTAAGCGTATCTGGTATGATTCCAACAGACAGCAAGCTGGTTGTATTTGATATTAATGAACTTTATGACACAACACTAGAGGATAACGGTGTTGATGAGCCTACTGTAGAGCAAACTCCTTCTTTTGTGTCAGAAAAGTACGATGGCTACAGTGTGTATATTGTAAGAAATCTTCAAGAGGTAGAATTGGAGAATGAGCTAACCTTTACTATACCATCTGACAAAAAGGGCTATGAAGTAAGATGTGTTGGTGATAAGCCAATGACACCTGAAGAGATTGTTGAGATGGACAAGCTAGGTATGGAATTAATAAACCCAGATGGTATTCCAGCTGAAGAATTAGCAGACAAATTGACAGTATTTTTCAATAAGCAATTTCCAGCATTTGAAAGCGATTATGTTGATGGAAGCTATATTGTAAAGAGTGATTACACTGGCTATTTTCTAATCGGAAAGGCAAGTTCATTTGTTATAACAGCTGACGAGGTAAACAGCATAAGAGCTGAGATAGATTACAGTGAAGATGAGTACGAAGAGCCAACAGAGGCTCCAACAGAGGCTCCTACACAGGCTCCTACAGAGGCTCCAACTCAGGCACCTACTCAGGCTCCTACTCAGGCTCCAACTCAGGCTCCTACACAGGCTCCAACTCAGGCACCTACACAGGTTGCAACACAGGCACCTACTCAAAAAGCAACACAGGCTTCTACACAGGCTTCTACTCAAAAAGCAACACAGGCTCCTACAAGTGCAACAACCTCTACAACACAGGGCAAGGGTACAGCGTCAACAGGCGATAGCAGAAATATTCCTATACTTCTTGCACTAATGGGTACAGCAACAGCAACAATGGTTGCTTTCAGAAAAAGACTTGCAAAATAATTAATTAATCAAAGGCTTACAGCAATCAAATACTGTAAGCCTTTTTTCTGTCATTTAACTGAGTGGTTGCTTTGTGCTGATAAAAATTCGGAGCGAAGTACCCCTTAATATTTTTCAAGGAAAAATATTAAATTCAGTCTTTACCCCCCTTTGCTGAATTTAAAATTGCTATTAACACTACAAAAGCCCTAGGTATAGCTATTTGCTTATACCTAGGGCTTTTATCAATATTTTAGTTCAGCTTGTATAATTGCATATCGTTTGCTTCAGAAACAAGTGTATAATCGTCGCTCATAAATACTGCTAAATTATCAGTATTGTTTCTTACATTATTACCACTTACAAGCAAATATTCTGTTTGCTTGTTTTGTCTGTCTCCGTGTAGGTTTGGATACTGATAAAGCTTTGGGAAGTTATACATATGTGGAATATAAATACCATCAGCTGTAATCTCGGCATCTGTTGGAATTGTTGCAATCAGCTCATTATATTTCTCTGCCATTTCTGCATTTTCTTTACCCCATTTATTATAATATTCTGCTCGTGGGAAGAACAAAGAAAAGCTCATTACAATACACATAGAAAGTCCAAAGGTAAGAATAAAGCGTCTTGTTTCTGGCTTAGCCTCTGCCATAACCAGATAAGCCATAAATAATATAAGACCTGCAACTCCGTATGTGTACTGGAATTTTACATCGTACTGATATTTCCAGTTTGACATTAAATCTACTACAAGCATAGGAATAAGCAAAACTATAAGCGTTTTGTTTTTGCTTATAAATGGTGCAAAGGCAACAGGAATAAGCATCCAGCACATAAACATAATCTTATCAGCTACAAACACCTGAGAAATAAAGTAACCAAAGTTTGACAAACAGGTTTTAATAACAGCAGAAAAGCCTGATTCACCATTAGCCATATAATTTTCTAGTCGGTTTGTCATAACACCATCGCCAAGTGTTGCTACAACGCTTGTTGCAATACTAAAGTATATTACAGCTCCTGCTAATATTGCACCACCCAAATAATACTGCTTACGAGTAAGAATCATATATAGTGCAATAGACATTACATATATTGCAGCGTCCTCTTTAACAGTTAAAATCAATGCACAGAATATAACAATGCCTACCCATTTTTCCTTTACTATAAAATACATAGCCCACATAATAAGCACTGTTAAAAATTTATTCTCGTGGAAGTCGTAAAGACAGCCATTGGCAAGTGTAGGATAAAACAGATACATTAAACAGCACAAGCCTGTTACAAGCTCTGAAAATTTGAAATGCTTGCACATTAAAACAACAGGCACAGCACCAGCAGTAACAAAAAGAGCCTGTAATACAAGCAATGTTTCAGGTCTTGGGCATATAGCATAGAAAGGCAATAAAGCATAATAAAAAGGACTAAAATGTACACCAAAGTGTGACATAAGCACGTTACGCTCTACCGTTGTATCAGCCAAGCCAGTTGTACGCATATTTTCAAACATCTGAGCAAAAATTCCAAAATCAAAGTTATGAGACATATAGCCACTGTATCTTGATATAGAGGCTATTGAAATCAGTACAGTAAATAAAATAATACCAGCACCAGCCACAAACCACGAGCTATGCTTTGGTAGCTTAATAGCACTAATATTAAGCTTATTGTCCTTACAAACCCATGAAACAACTAAAAACATTACAAATGCAATACCTATATTCATATAGATATTCTGAGTGCTTGAATCATTTATAGAACACCCCTTATAGGCTAGAGTACTACTAAAAAGTATAGACGACACAAGCAAGGAAGCAGGAATTGTAATTTTATCCTTTATAAAAATACTGGTAAAAATCAGTGCACAGGCTATAAATACAGCTGTAATAAGTACAAGCTCAAAATTCACATTGGCTACATAATCAAGCTGAGTATAATTACCCTCTGTTGTTATAAGTGTAGCAAAGCTACTAAAGCAAAAGCCTGTACAAAATGCCGCAAATATATAATCAAATGGCATTAGCTTAAAAAAGGCTTCAAGCTGTTCTGTAAGGCTTTTGGTGGTGTTTTTACTATCCATAAATATATCACATCCTAAAATCATATTAATATACAATAATCATACATTAAAACATCAAGATTTTCAACCGTAAGCAAAAATATAAAGTGTGTTCTGAATTAAATGGTGTTTAGGTGGTATGCAAATTTGGGTTTGTAGGTGTGAGCTGTCGCTCACGCACACACGCTTACAGCGTATACAGTTAGTTTTTAATAAACTCAAGTTTGTATTATATGGGACACATATAATGTGTCGGTGTCTTACTTATTTTTATTTTAAAACTAAAATATCAACTCTTACAAACCACTAATTTATAATAAAATTTTTATTATTTAATAGTACTCAAGCCGTACGGGCTCTTACTTTCTTGCAAAAGAAAGTAAGCAAAGATTGCAAGGGAGGGAATTTCGAAATCCCCTCCCTTAACCCTCCCCACACGACCAAAGGGGGGCAAGCCCCCTTATGGAATCCCCCAAGCCCAGTCAAACCACATCTGCGTTTGAAACAAGATTGCTTTAGTAGCCAGTTTGTGCTGTTCGGTTTGTGCGTTAGCCCTACAAACCCAAATTTGTCATTCTATACCATTCAAATATATATTAATATAAATCTTTAATAAAACAAAAACCAAAGCCTTAAATCAATTTGCTTAAAGCTCTGGTTTCTATACTCTGTTAATATGTACTTTATAAATTCAGCTAATATAAAGCATTCAATAGCTTGTCTTAGCTTTACGATACGATTATCTTATACCATACTTCTCAATGATATAATCCATATCCTTGTCACCTCTACCAGAAAGGTTAATAAGGATAGAGCCCTTGCCCTTTTCTTTAGCCAGCTTCATAGCATACGCAACAGCGTGTGAGCTTTCGATAGCTGGGATAATACCCTCTAATCTTGAAAGAGTAAAGAATGCGTCAATAGTTTCGTCATCTGTTACAACATCATATTTTACTCTGCCAAGGTCGTGCAGGAATGCGTGCTCAGGGCCTGATGATGGATAATCCAAGCCACTTGCAACTGAATATACTGGTGCTGGCTCTCCCTTTTCGTCCTTAAGCATAATGCTGTTAAAGCCGTGCATAATACCCTCTGTGCCATACTTTAGGCTTGCTGCGTGGTCGCCTAGTGTTGAGCCTCTGCCAAGTGGCTCAACACCGTAAATTTCAACAGGGTCGTTAAGGAAGCCCGAGAATATACCCATAGCATTAGAGCCACCACCTACACAGGCTACAACAGCGTCTGGTAGCTCGCCTGTCATTTCCATAAACTGCTCTCTTGCTTCAATACCAATAACACTCTGGAAGTCACGCACCATCATTGGGAATGGGTGTGGGCCTAATACTGAGCCAATGCAGTAAATTGAATTTTTATAATCCTTACAGTATGCCTCAAAGGCTGCGTCAACAGCCTCCTTAAGTGTTGCAAGACCATGAGTAACCTCAATAACGTTTGCACCAAGAATTTTCATTCTTGCAACATTTGGTGCCTGCTTTTTGATGTCTACTGCACCCATATATATATCACATTCAAGACCAAAATAAGCTGCAGCAGTAGCAAGAGCAACACCATGCTGACCTGCACCTGTTTCTGCAATTACCTTTTTCTTACCCATAAACTTAGCAAGCAGAGCCTCTCCCATACAGTGATTAAGCTTATGTGCACCACTGTGGTTAAGGTCTTCACGCTTTACATAAAGCTGTACATTACCAAGAGAGCCTGATAATCTCTCTAAATATGATATTGGTGTTGGTCTGCCCTGAAATTCCTTACGGATTCTACGTAGCTCGCTGATAAATTTGCTTGACTTACAGATAGTAAAATAAGCCTCTGTAATTTCTTCCATAGCCTTTTTTAATTCATCAGAAACATACGCTCCACCGTATTTTCCAAAAAATCCGTTTTCATCAGGGTAGTTTTTAAAATAAGTATCAAAATCAATTCCGTTATATTGCATTGTAGTTACCTCCATATAAATAAAAAAGTTTTTAGTCGTTTAACAGATAAGCCTGTTTAAAAACAGAGCATATTTTAGATTTTTCAGCATTTCTTAATCGGGCTACTCAACGCTTCGCCATCGCTTTGTTAATAACATTGTGATTACCTCCTATATTAAGGCATATATAGCCCATAAAAACAAAAACGTCCTTGACAGAAATATAATATCTGTCAAGGACGAATAAAAGCATTTTATCCGTGGTGCCACCTTGATTTTACGAGAATAAACCCGTACACTTAGCAGGATACCTACATATCCCCGACAACTAACGTATGTCAACACGTTGCAGAATACTTTGCATTAAATGCATTTGACTGCACCCTCAGTGGCCCATTTGACAATCTGTTTCTTACCCGATTTACAGCAACACAGGCTCTCTGTAAAGGCATAATCGCCGTTATCTCCACTTCAACGGTTTATTATTAAATTGTTATATATTATATCACCACTATATATTAATGTCAATGGCTATGTAAACATTTTAAATATTCAACAATCCAAGTAAGCAACGCTGTCAGCTTAAAAAAATCTCTTTTTAATATGGTAGCATAGCCTCTAGCTTTTACCCGTAAGGGTAAAAACATCATTTTGCAATAAACAAAACATCATTCGCCATCAGGCAAGCCTCATATCTGCAAAGCAGATACATCATTTCAATGTGGTTAATTTAACGATATTGAAACAGTAAGCCTTAGCCTAGCAAAACATCAAACACCAGCATTAAGCAAAAGCCTACAAGCAATGCATAGGTTGCACCCTGCTCGCTACCGTGAGCGTGTGTTTCTGGTATCATTTCGTCACTTATTACATAAAGCATTGTACCACCTGCAAAGGCTAACGCAAAAGGCAAAATAACAGAAGCAATGCTTACTGCAAAAAATCCAAGCAATGTTCCTACAACCTCAATAAGACCAGTTGCCATTGCACATATAAAGGTACGTTTAGGAGATATACCTGTTGCCAGCATAGGCCCTATAATAACCATACCCTCTGGTATATTCTGCAAAGCAATACCACCTGCAATCATAAGTGCGTCGGCAGTGTTGCCTGTACCAAAGCCTACACCTGCTGCAATACCCTCTGGCAGATTATGTATTGCAATGGCTGTAACAAACAGCAGTACCTTATTGATATTTGCATTATTAGGGTGCTCCTCTATATCTGCACCCACAAGCTTATGCATATGTGGTACAAGCTTGTCTATTAAATTAAGACATAATGCACCTGCAAATATTCCTGTAATAGTTACAATAATGCCAAGCCTTCCACCATATTCCAAAGACGGCAGAACAAGCCCCAGCACAGCTGCTGCAAGCATTACACCAGCAGCAAACGACAATACAATATCGCTGAATTTATGCGACATTTTTTTAAAAATAAAACCAATCAACGCTCCAATAATGGTGGCTCCTCCCACACCTATTGCAGTTAATAAAACAAGTTGCATTTATAGCTACCTCCTATTTTGATTTATTGATTAGAATGTTCAAAAATTTTCAAACAATACTAAGGGCTATTCTAAAAATCAAAAGCACCAGCTATTTTACCCCCGAACCACTTGCTTTAGAAGAAAATAAACAGTGCTTTTTTCAACAAGCCCAAATTTTTAAGCAATCCCTATTTCTCACAATAAATCCTTAAAAATATTTCCCTTATAATATATAATAGCATAATTAACAACATATCACCATATTTACAGCATTTATTTCAAAAAGTTTTTTCGAATAACAGAACATCTTGCGTAAATATTTACAATAAACCTTATTTCTGTTTAAAAACTTTAAAAAATCCAAAACTTTTCGACATTTTCCACGATGTTATTGTCAAAAACTCGTTAAAAGAAAAGTTTTTCGAAATTTTTGTTGAAAAGTAGTTGAAAAGTGTTGAAAACCAGCTCATATTTTTTTAAAAATTTATTTTTTTGTTTATTTTGCCATTTGTTTTTAAATCGCAAAAAACTTTCAAATAACATATTGACAAATGATTTATAAAAAAATATTCTGAACGTAAATTTTACAGCCTGTAAAAACTGGCATTTTAAGCGATTTTTAACCCCAGAAGAAATACAGAAAAAATTTTAAAAATAAAATTTATATATTGACAGCTAAAAAATTACAATTAGTTATAAATTTGTCGTTTTTTGTAAAAAATTAGTTTTTAGTTTAATTGTGGAAAACCTTAAAAAGTTTTTAAATCCAAAAAATGGTTTATATCGTTGATTTTTTAAGCTGTTTTTATCATTATCAACAGTGTTATCAACAACTATGTTAAAAAAAGTGCGTTTACGATTAGTATAATGTTGATGAATGTTAAAAACTATGGACTTTTCCACCGAGTTTTCAACATTACTAAATTTTTAGCATCTGAATAATTGTGGAAAAGCCTGTCAATGCTAATATCATATTTTATTTGTTAGGAGTGCAACGAGGATGATAAAAGGAATTAACAGAACAATTATAGAGGTAACAGACACAGGTAACGTTTACTACGAAAGAGCCTTGCTTGTACTGCGACCAGAATATACAGATGTTCAAAGAGGCTTACTGGAAAAGGAAGCTAAAAAAATGCTGATTTCTATGCAAGCACCATCTACTATTAAAAAACGTCACGCTGTATTATTCTGGGTGCTAAGGCTTGGGGCATCGGCACTTGCTGGCTCGTTAATAACTCTTACCTATTTTATGCTACAGGGTATGTAGCACAGCATAATCAAATAATAAAGCCTGTTGCCTTTAATCGGGTAATATAATTTTTCTGCTTTTCATACAAATAAAACAGAAAAATTATTGAGGTGATACGGTGGATAATCGACTAAAAAGGCTTGAAATAGTGGGTGTATTCTTTGTTTTTATCAGTGGTACACTGCTTCACTTTTTATATGACTGGTCTAACGGCAGTATGCTTGGTGTATTGTTTGGCTCTGTAAACGAAAGCGTGTGGGAGCACATAAAAATCTTTGCTATGCCCTATATTGTATGGAGCGTAATAGAGCTTGCCTGCTCTATACCCTATTTCAGACAATTTATAGTAGCTAAGGTGCTAGGGCTTTATCTGCTGTGTGGTCTTATTACAGGCTTTTTCTACCTGTATACTATGATACTTGGCAGACACGTTTTATTTATTGACATTACAAGTGTTTTTATGTGGATAGCTATTGCCCATATTTTCAGCTATAGAGCTACCACCTCTTACAAAGACCTTCGCCACCTCTTCCCTTTGTGCTTAGGTCTTTTATTTTTATTTTTGGCAATGTACTTTTCATTTACTGCTGTACCACCACATATAGAGCTTTTTAAAGACCCTGTAACAGGAATGTATGGTATAATACCCGAAAATATTGATGTTGGTGCCTACTTTATGAGTAATACGCAGTTATAGTTATTTTTTGTTTTAAACAGTTGGATATTTCTCTTTGTTGTGCTATAATTTAAGTGTATACGCAAAAAGTAGAAAGTGGCAGGTTTTGTTAAAATGAAAGATAAATTCAGCAATAATTTTAATAATAAATCAAATAACAAAGGCTTTGACAAAAGCAAGGATAAAGACAGAAGAAAACAAAACAACGATTACGAAAACGAAAAGCATAAGGATATAATTGCAGGCAGAAACTGCGTTAAAGAGGCTTTAAACAGTGGCAGAGCAATAGAATCTGTACTTGTGGCACGAGGCAACAAAGCAGGCTCTTGCTCTGCAATTATTGCACAGGCTAAGGATAAGGGCATACCTGTAAAAGAGGTAGACAGCAAAAAGCTGGACTTTTTATGTGGTGGTGCAGTACATCAGGGTATTGCTGCTATGGCTGCTGTAAAGGAATACTCTACTGTTGAGGATATTTTTGCAACAGCTCAGAAGCGTGGCGAGCCTCCTTTTATTATCGTGCTTGACGAGATAGAGGATCCACATAATCTGGGTGCGATTATACGTACAGCAGAATGTACAGGAGCACACGGTGTAATTATTCCAAAACGCAGAAGTGCAGGGCTAAGCTACACTGTGGGTAAATCCTCGGCTGGTGCTGTTGAATATGTTAATGTAGCAAGAGTTACAAATATACCAAGCGTAATAGACGAGCTTAAGGAGCGTGGAGTATGGGTGTTTGGTGCCGATATGAATGGCGTAGACTCATCTAAAACCGACCTTACAGGTGCTGTAGCCTTGGTAATTGGTAACGAGGGTAAGGGAATAGGCAGACTTGTAAGCAGTAAGTGTGACGGTATTTTGTCGCTACCTATGAAGGGACAGATAAATTCACTTAACGCCTCTGTTGCAGCAGGTGTGCTTATGTATGATGTTTTAAGACAGAGAAATAAATAAGAACCTGAATATTTCAATTTGGAAAAGAGTTGGTAATATTGGCAAATGAAAAAGATAAAAATGAAAGTCAAGAAAAAAATGTCCTTCAAAAATTGAAAAGGCTTATGACTATCACCGAAAAGGACGTTATTGACGAAAACGAACAGGACGAAGCTCTTGATAATATAGCTGACGAAAACCAAGAGTCAGCTATAACAGACGGTGATAGCTCTAACGAAAAAAAGGAAAAGGCAAAAAAGCCATTTTTAAAAATTGTAGATAGTGTTCCACACTTTGACGAAAGCTCAGAGGAAGTAACCACAGAGGAAAATGATTCTCCTGTTGAAAACGAAGACGATGTAGAGCTTATAGGAAGCCATGAGCGAGTAGTTCAGGAAAAGGCAAAAAAGCCTGAACAAAACAAAAAAACAGCAGATGATAAGGAGAAGGACTCTCAGGCTACTGCTGATGATTTTGATGACGACGAGGACGAGGACGAAAGCAACACAGGTAAAGCAAAGGGCTCTCAGCCATACGATTTATCTGTGCTTGAGCAAGGAAATGAAAAGCGACCACGAAAAAGAAAAAAGTCTATTTTTAATTCACTTTTCAAGCTAGGACAGGCTCTTAATGCTAAGCCAGACGAATTTACAAGCGACGAGGGCATTTCTGACCTACATAATGAGGAGTCAGCACCAAAGAAAAAGGAAAAAGCACAAAGGACTGATAGCAAAGAAGCTACCACAGAGGATAATCAGTCTGCAAAGCCTATAGACACCTCAGAGCCGAAAATTCCTGTATCAGCACCTATTGTAGATGTTGATATGAGCTTTGCTACTGTACAAAAGGTAAACGGAAATATCTTTATTGAGGGCGACATAGAGCCTATGTACACCATAGAAAGCACCCCTACCACCTTTAATATAGAGATAGGTAAGCTTTCACCAATACTTATGAATGCCTACGAGGCTTACCTTAGCCCCGATGTACTTCAGGCTAAAAAGGCAGAGCAGGATAAAAAAGAGGCTGAAATTCTTGACGAGGAGATTATCACAAAGGCAACTACTCCTTTTGGAAAAAGCCAGAAAATAGACAAGAGTATCTTTTCCGAAAAGGACGAAACAATTATAACTGCCTCTGACAATATTGATGATGACGAGCCAGACGAGGCTGTTGAAGAAATATTTAACGACCCTAAGGAAAAGAAGCGACAAGCCAAGCTAAAGGCTAAGGAAGAAAAACGCAGACAAAAGCAAGAGGCTAAGGCTAACAAACGCAAAAAAAGCGTTAAAGAGGCTCTGCTTACCGATTACAGCACAGCAGATTACAGTGCCTTTTCTGTAAGCGACAGCACAACAGAAAAAATAGAGGACTACGAGGCACCACAGGACGCAAGAGCTGTAATGGTTGAAATAAATCTGAATATCAGAAACGAATTTTTCAGATCCATTGTTACCGGTATAGTTTTTGTGCTGGAGCTTGCGTTGATTATAATAAAAACCTTCTTCCCTACAATATTCGATGGAATACTTCCTAATGCTGACCTTATATATTGCGTTACAAATTTAATCCTGCTTTCAATAGCTGTGGGTTGCTCTGCAAATACAATAAAGCGTGGCTTAGTACCATTGCTTGGCTTTAAGGGTAATTCAGAAACAGGTGTAGCAGTGGCGTCGCTGGCTGTAATAGCACAAAGTGTAGCAGCATTCTTTAACTGCCACGCCTTCTATCACGGCTCGCAGAGCCTGTACTCTATTCTGGTTGTATTTGCACTTACAGCAAATTCGCTTGGCAAGCTGGTACAACAGCTAAGAATAAAGGACAATTTCAGATTTGTTGCTCAGGAAAGAAAAAAATACGCTGTAACAATACTAAATGACAGACGTAATGCAGAAAAAATGGTTCGAGGCACAAACGCTGACGACCCTGTAATAGCTTACCAGAGAAGAACAAGCTTCTTCAGCAACTTTATGAAGCTTTCATACGCAAAAGACCCAAGTGAAGAAATGGCTTCCAGCTTCTCTTTATTTGGTGTAGTAATCTCGGTAGTTGTTGCTATTATACACGGTATTGTATATCAATCTCCAATAGGTGCAATATCATCATTTGCTATGGTTTCAAGCCTTAGCGTGCCTGTGGCTTGTATGCTGGCTGTAAATATTCCTATTAAAAAGCTATGTGCAAAGGCACTGCGTGAGGAGGCTATGATAGTAGGCTACCCTGCTATTACTCAGTTTGTAGATACAGCTGCAATTATGCTTGACAGCCGAGAGCTTTACCCTCCATCTGCTGTAAAGCTTGTAAGAGTTAAGCAATATATGACATCATCTAACTTTGAAGCCTGTATTCTTAATGCAGCTGCTGTTTTAAAAATGGCTAATACATCATTAACCTATGTATTTTCAGATGTTATCAACACAAAGACAGACAGTCTGCCTTATGTTGACAGTGTTAAATTTGAAGAAAGCAAGGGTATTGTAGGCTGGATTGGTGGCGAGCGTGTGCTTATAGGCAGACGAGAGCTTCTTGAAAAATATGGTATTACTCCACCACCATTTGAAGACGCACAGCCTTTTGTAGACGAAAACCGAAATATAACCTACCTTGCAAACGCTGGTCAGCTTGTTGCTATGCTTGTAACCTCATACGCACCTGACGAAAAGCTGAAGCAGGAGCTTCAAAGACTAGAGAAAAACGGTGTATCTGTGCTTATACGTACAGCAGACCCTAACCTTACAACAAAAAGAATTGCAAGCGACTATGATATGCATATTCGCTCTGTAAAAATATTACCTAACTCTCTTGGCAATATATGCAAAGAGGCATTAAAGGAGAAAAGTGGTAAGGCTCGTTGCTATATTGGCACAAGAGGAAAAACAAGCTCATTAGCAAGAGCTGTGTCTGGCTGTATAAAGATTAAAAACAACATAACAATGGCTGTTGTTGTTCAGCTTATCGGATTAATAATTATGATTGGCTACGGTGCAATAGTTTCAATTCTGTCGGGAGATTTGGGCGTAAGCTCGTTTGGAATAACCTGCTTCTCGATAGTATGGGCTATTATTGACATAATCGTACCAATACTATTCAAAGTATAATAAATAAAGGAGAATTCAAATGAAAATAGCACCATCATTATTATCCTGTGACTTTGCAAAAATGGGAGAAGAAATAGTAAGAATGGACAAGGCTGGTGCCGACTATATGCACCTTGATGTTATGGACGGAGCCTTTGTTCCTAACATCACCTTTGGTGCTCCTGTAATAAAGGCTGTACGTAGTCTTACAGAGGTACCCTTTGATGTTCATCTTATGATAGATAACCCTTATAACTACATAGACGATTTTGTAAACGCAGGTGCTGATATAATCACCTTCCACGTAGAGGCAAAGTCTGACATCAAGGCAACTATCGACAAAATAAACAACGCAAACGTAAAGGCTGGCTTGGTTATAAAGCCAAACACACCTGCAAGTGCTGTATTCCCATACCTTAAGGATATTTATATGGTACTTATTATGACTGTTGAGCCTGGCTTTGGTGGACAATCCTTTATGGCTGATATGATGCCTAAGGTTGCAGAAATAAAGGCAGAGGCTGAAAAGCAGGGCACAGAAATTATCATTGAGGCTGACGGTGGCATAAATGACAAAACAATTGCTCAGTGTGCAAAGGCTGGCATTGATATTTGTGTTTCTGGTACAGGTGTATTCAAGGCTGACGACGCTAAGCAGGCTATAGCAGACCTTAAGGCTATAAGCGACAAAGCATAAAAAAAGCGACTCTGAAAATACAGAGTCACCCTTAAAATTATTATTCTAGCCCTTTGGCAATGCACCCTGCATTTTATTATTGCACAGTGCATTGCCTATTTTTTCTATTGCGTTACCTTCAGCTATAACCCTACTATGCTCTAAAATATGTGCTATTTCAATACTGCTTTTTAGCCTTGCTGTAGAAAATTCACTAAGAATAACCTCCTGTTGATTATTCAGCTTATTTTTTGAGGAAATCAGTAAATAATATATATTATCCTTTACAGCTAATGTGCTTTCACTGCACCTATTATAGCTAGGATAGATTTTTTCTACTGCACTCAGCATAGCCTCGCAGTCATCAAACAGAAACATTTTTCTATATCTTTTACGTACCACCCTGTACCTTTTATTTTTATTACTATTCAATGTGATAAGAATAAAACAGCCACCATTGTATGGCATAGCCTCTACAAACACGGTAGCATTTTCTTCTATACAAAAGCCTGTTTTTATCTTTGCTATACGCACAAGATTATTTATTATCTTTCTGTTATTTGCCGACTGCATTGACAGGGTTTTATATTCTAAAGACAGCAACTGCATATCTTCAACACATAAATCTATAAGTACCCTCTTTTCATCAAGCAATTCAATATTCATAAAACAAATACCTGTCCTTTCTTGGTTAAGTGCATATATTAATATAATATTATTAGTACATACTGTACGCAAGCTGGAATTTCTGGTTGGAAGAAATTTTATGCTATAAATCTATTAATTTTGGAAACGGAGCTGACTATTTTGATTATAGACTTTCACACACATTGCTTTCCTGACGAAATTGCAAAGCACGCAATAGCGTCATTACAAAGCTCGGGCAACACAAAAAGCTTTGCAGATGGAACACTTAGTGATTTGCTAAGCACTGCACACACTGCAAACATAGACATAAGCGTAATACAGCCCATTGCAGTAAAGCCACAAAACACACCTACTGTAAACAGCTATGCATATAAAAATAATGGTGTTGGTGGTGTAATATCCTTTGGCAGTGTACACCCACTATACGAGGATTACAAAGCCGAGCTTGATAAAATCAAGTACGAATACAACCTAAAGGGCATTAAAATACACCCCGACTTTATGGGCATAGACCTTGACGCTCCTGAAATGGTAGAAATGCTAAGCTATGCTGTAAAGCTTAACCTGATTATTACTATTCACTCTGGGCTTGATATATCATTCCCTTTATACCAAAGAAGCACACCAAAAAAGCTTTATGACATATTGCCACAGCTAAAGGGTGGAAAAATTGTAATGGCTCACTCTGGTGGATTTATGTATAGCGAAGATACTTTAAAATATCTTGTTGATAAAGACGAGGTTTATATAGACACAAGCTATTCATTGGGATATATGGACGAGGCTTTATTAAGAAAAATTTATTCCTCAATAAACCCAGAGCATATTCTCTTTGGTACAGACTCTCCTTGGACAGACCGAGCAGACGCTGTACAAAAAATTAACAGCTTTGGCTTTAGCGATGATTTAAAGGATAAAATATTTTACAAAAATGCTATAAAACTACTTGAATTATAAGATGATTTTGTGTAAAGTATTACTATAAGCAGTGGTTTAAGTGCCAGCTGTTGTTATAATAAAATTAATTGCTGATTAAGGGCTTAAAGATAAATTTGGGTTTGTAGGTGTGAGCTTACGCTCACACCAGAGGAAAGACAGCTTAAAAGTTTTGATTAAACTTTTTCAAAAGTTTACAGGTCGAGGACAGCGTCCTCGTGGGATTTTAAAGGGCGAAGCCCTTTAATTTCTCGTTAATTCCCAAATGCCGTTTTCAACGGCATTTTAAAAGACGATTATGCGTTAAGGACTCCGTCTAATACAACCAATTTTGAAAAAAATTGATTGTGTAAACCTGCAAGGGCGTTGCATAATACAAC
>JAXJTP010000167.1:0-3192 GCA_036309525.1 Acutalibacteraceae bacterium
TAAAATCCCACGAGGGCTTTGCATAATACAACCAATCCCTACGGGATTGATTGTGGCAATCAATTTGCTTCGCAAATTGGTTGCATGACCCAAAAGCCTTTGAAAAGGCTTTACCCAAACTTCAAGTTTTGGTTTGTGCTAATCCGTAACTCCCCGACAAACCCAAATTTATCAATCATAATCATAATTTAATCTACCTTATTAAAACGATAAACAATATTACATTTCGAGTATAATTCTCAATCTATTAAAATAAATATAAAGTTATTTTCTTAAGAAATCATTTTTGTGTGAAGTATGGAATATAAAATTCTACTGCTTTTTTTGTTGACATACACCCAATAGGTGTATATACTATTAATATAATACAGCAATGGTGCTGTAGGTAAGGTAATAGCCTATACCTACAGCACTTTTTTATATGTTTAAATTTTATTGTTACAGATAGGAGATTTAATTATGAATGTACCTTCATTGTTCGGTAGTATGGTATTTGATGATGCTACAATGAAAGAAAGACTGCCAAAGGAAACCTACAAGGCACTTAAAAAGACAATGAAAAACGGTGACCCACTGGATATAAATGTTGCAAATATTGTAGCTAATGCTATGAAGGACTGGGCACTTGAAAAAGGTGCTACTCACTATACACACTGGTTTCAGCCTATGACTGGAATTACTGCCGAAAAGCACGACAGCTTTATCAACCCTACTGACGACGGTCAGGTTATTATGGAGTTTTCTGGTAAAGAGCTTATCAAGGGTGAGCCAGACGCATCTTCATTCCCATCTGGTGGTATAAGAGCTACCTTCGAAGCCAGAGGCTACACAGCGTGGGATCCAACCTCATATGCCTTTGTAAAGGACGGTACACTTTGTATTCCAACTGCTTTCTGCTCATATACAGGTGAAGCACTTGATAAAAAAACACCTCTGCTTCGTTCAATGGAGAGAATCAGCAGTGAAGCTGTAAGAATATTACGACTATTAGGCGATAACGAAACAACCAGAGTTGTTACAACTGTTGGTGCTGAACAGGAATACTTTTTAATTGATAAGGATTTATACGATAAGAGAAAGGATCTTCTATACACAGGTAGAACACTATTCGGTGCAAAGGCTCCAAAGGGACAGGAGCTTGAGGACCACTACTTCGGTTCTATAAAGCCAAGAGTAATAGCATATATGCAGGACCTTGACGAGGAGCTATGGAAGCATGGAATCTATTCAAAAACACGTCACAACGAGGTTGCTCCAGCTCAGCACGAAATGGCTCCTATCTTTTCAACAACAAATCTTGCAACCGACCATAACCAGCTTACAATGGAAATTATGAGAAAGGTTGCACAAAAGCATAATCTTGTTTGTTTATTGCACGAAAAGCCTTTTGCAGGCGTAAATGGTAGTGGTAAGCACAACAACTGGTCACTTTCAACTAATAATGGTAAAAATCTGCTTTCTCCTGGTAAAAAGCCAGCAGAGAATACTCAGTTTTTACTATTCTTAGCAGCTATTATGAAGGGTGTTCACGAATATCAGGATTTGCTAAGAGTTTCTGTTGCAAGTGCAGGTAACGACCACCGTCTTGGTG
Organism: Acutalibacteraceae bacterium; assembly: GCA_036309525.1. Classification (GTDB taxonomy): domain Bacteria; phylum Bacillota; class Clostridia; order Oscillospirales; family Acutalibacteraceae; genus CAG-964. The sequence continues at coordinate 1,592 of JAXJTP010000167.1, forward strand.
CCAACGAAGCTCCACCTGCTATTATCTCTATGTTTATCGGTGATGACCTTAAGGCTGTTATGGACTCTATCATTCAGGGTACAGAGCTAAAATCTATAGAAACTCGTAGAATGGAATTAGGTGTAGACGTTTTACCTGATTTCAGAAAGGACTCAACAGACCGTAACCGTACATCTCCATTTGCATTTACAGGAAACAAATTCGAATTCCGTTCACTTGGCTCTTCACTTAATATAGCGTGCCCTAACATTATGCTTAATACAATAGTAGCAGAGCAATTCAGCCAGTTTGCTGACGAGCTAGAGGGCACTGAAGATACAGAGTCTGCTATTAAGGCATTAATAAAGAGAGTATTTACAGAGCATCAGGATATTGTATTCAACGGTGACAACTATTCTGAGGAATGGGTTATCGAGGCTGAACGCAGAGGCTTGTTAAATCTTAAATCTATGCCAGAGGCTATGCCACACTTTATTTCTAAAAAGAACGTTGACCTGTTCATAAAGCATAAGGTACACACAGAAAGAGAAATGCTTTCAAGATATGAAATTCAGCAACAGGAATATGGAAAGGTTATCAATATAGAAGCCTTGACAATGCTTGATATGGCCAGAAAGGATATATTCCCAGCTGTTTCTGATTATATCCACAAGCTTGTTAATGCCTGCAATGCTAAAAAGGCTCTATCTGCTGCAATACCTTGTGACGCAGAGATAAGAGTTATTGAACACTTATCTAAGCTTTTAGTATGCTTCCAGCAGAAAATAGATGTTCTTGAGGCTAAGGTTAACGAGGCAAAGGGCATTGAAAATGTTGCTCAGCAGGCTATGTTCTATCGTAATGGTGTGTTCGAGGCTATGAACGAGCTAAGAGCCATAGGCGACGAAATGGAAATTCTTACAGCAACCGACTACTGGCCATACCCAACATACGGTGAGCTTTTATTTGGCGTAAGATAATAAATATATATCATTTTATAAAAGGAGTACGATGTGTTTACGATCGTACTCCTTTTGTGATTCCTGAATATTAAATAATCCCTTGTATAAGTATGATATTATGTTACCCAACTGACAAGTAATCTCATTCTTAGTTATGATTAAGTGATAATTATGTTAATGAATTTATCCACCAGGAGCAACACTTTTATACGCTTTTTCAGCTAATCCATCTTCATTAAATAGTATATAGTATCTATCTCTGGGTGGACCATCTAAATATTTGTCAGCTATACTTTCTGCGATAATATAATGAGCACGGTTTGAATTGTAATCAGTTTTGCAGTCAAATTCACCATATCTTTCTTGTATTTCTTCTCTGGTTTTACCGATTATCCATTTTTCATTATATATAAATGCTGACGAACCTTCAAATATATACACAAGCGAAATCCAACCAATTACAATTATTAATACTGTAATTAAGCTTATTCTTACAATTTTTTTCTTTTTACCTAACACTGTAGGTTTGTCAATGATATGTTACACATTAGGAGAAAATAACTTCGCCCGTTTGGAGGAAATGCTTTAAGAAATCAGAAGGAGATTTCCACCCAAGAGGACGCATAGGAAAATTATTGTATTTTCTGTTGTGAACAGCTA
>JAXJTP010000168.1:0-85669 GCA_036309525.1 Acutalibacteraceae bacterium
AAAACTATGAGTTAAGGACTCCGTCTAATACAACCAATTTTGAAAAAATTGATTGTGTAAACCTGCAAGGACTCTGTCCTTGACCTGCCAGCCTTTGAAAAGGCTGGACCCAAACTTTACGTTTTTCTCTATCAGCGTTTGTGCGTTAGTTCGATAAACCCAAATTTGAGCATTTAAATTAAAGATTAGTAAAATTTTACCATTAATGATTATCACACATATCAGGAGTGATTTAATTGACATTTGATAAATATAAAAGCATTATAAAAGATAGAATGGGTAAGAAACGCTATGTGCATAGTATTAACGTGGCAAAGTCTGCACAACAGCTTGCTATAAAATATGGTGCAAATGTAGAAAAGGCAATGATAGCAGGAATTCTTCACGATATAACTAAAGAAATGCCTTTTGATGAACAGTTGCAAATAATCGAAAGCAATGGTATAATACTAGATAATGTTCAAAGCTTTTCGCCAAAAACATGGCACGCGATTTCAGGCAGTGTGGTTATAGAACAGGAGCTTGGAATTGTAGATGAAGATATTCTGAATGCAGTCAGGTATCATACCAGTGGCAGAGCTGATATGAGCCTGCTTGAAAAGGTGATTTTTGTTGCTGATTTTATAGGTGAAGAGCGTGACTATAAGGGTGTTGATGTAATGCGTGCTAAGGCTAAAAAAAGCCTTGAGGATGCTATGCTTTATGGTGTAAGCTTTACTATAAAGGATTTGTCTGAAAGACAATGTGCTATTGATATGAACACTCTTGCTCTGTATAATGAGCTTATATTAAATAAAAACAGGAAGTGATATTTTATGACAGCTTTAGAAACTGCAAAGCTTGCCGCTAAGGCTTTAAGTGCCAAAAAGGGCTTGGATATAAAAGTAATTAAAATTGACGATATATCTGTTCTCTCGGATTATATGGTAATTGCAACAGGTACAAGTGGTACACAGGTTAAGGCAATGGCTGACCACGTTGAATACGAGCTTGCAGAGGCAGGCGTATCTGTAAGCCATATTGAGGGCTATCGTTCAAATACATGGATTCTTATGGACTATATTGATGTAATTGTTCATGTGTTTATGGAAGAAACAAGAGAATTCTACGACCTTGAGCGTATGTGGCAGGACGGAGAAAATATAGACATCTCTGATATTATTGATTAATAATATTTTATATAGTAGGAGGAGTATTTGTGAGATACGATCATAAATCAATTGAGCCAAAATGGCAAGAAATATGGGAAAACAAAGGAGTTTTCCACGCAGAGGATAATTCTGATAAGGAAAAATTCTATGCTCTAATCGAATTTCCTTATCCATCAGGACAGGGCTTGCATGTAGGTCACCCAAGACCATACACAGCACTTGATATAGTTTCAAGAAAGCGTCGTTTACAGGGCTACAATGTACTTTACCCAATCGGCTGGGACGCATTCGGTTTGCCAACAGAAAACTACGCTATCAAAAATCATATTCATCCACGTATAGTTACAGAGCAGAATGTAGCCAGATTTAAAAAGCAGATTCAGGCACTTGGTATTTCATTTGACTGGAGTAAAGAGATTAACACAACAGACCCAGAATACTACAAATGGACACAGTGGATTTTTCTACAGCTTTTCAAAAAGGGACTAGCCTATAAAAAGGAAATGTCTGTAAACTGGTGTACATCATGTAAGTGCGTACTTGCAAACGAAGAGGTTGTAAATGGTGTTTGCGAGCGTTGTGGCAGTGAGGTTGTGCATAAGGTAAAATCACAGTGGATGCTAAAAATTACAGAGTATGCAGACAGACTTATTGATGACCTTGATTTGGTAGACTACCCTGAGCGTGTTAAAACTCAGCAGAAAAACTGGATTGGTCGTTCATATGGTGCAGAGGTTGACTTTAAAACCTCTACAGGTGACACTCTGACAGTTTACACAACAAGACCAGACACATTGTTTGGTGCTACATATATGGTAATTTCTCCTGAGCACCCAATGATTGCAAAGTGGGAAAGCGTTTTGGAGAATATGGATGCAGTTAAGGATTATCAGGCTGCAGCTGCTAAAAAGAGCGATTTCGAGAGAACAGAGGTTGCTAAGGATAAAACAGGTGTTAAGCTACAGGGTGTAACAGCAATAAATCCTGTAAATGGCAGAGAAATTCCTATATTTATTTCTGACTATGTTCTTGTATCATATGGTACAGGTGCTATTATGGCTGTACCTGCACACGACACAAGAGACTGGGAATTTGCAAAGAAGTTCGAGCTACCAATCATCGAGGTTGTACAGGGTGGAGATGTAGAGAAAGAAGCATTCACAAACTGCTCAACAGGTATTATGGTAAATTCTGATTTCCTAAACGGCAAAACAGTTGAAGAAGCTAAAAAGGCTATTATAGAATTTTTAACAGAAAAGGGCATAGGTCACTCAAAGGTTAACTTCAAGCTACGTGACTGGGTATTCTCTCGTCAGAGATATTGGGGTGAGCCAATTCCTATTGTTCATTGTGAGAAATGTGGCTATGTTCCTGTTCCTGAAAGTGAGCTACCACTTACTCTACCAGAGGTTGAATCATACGAGCCAACAGAAAATGGTGAATCTCCACTTGCAAATATCACAGATTGGGTAGAAACAACCTGCCCTTGCTGTGGTGGTAAGGCATATAGAGAAACCGACACAATGCCTCAGTGGGCTGGTTCATCATGGTACTTCCTAAGATATATCGATCCAAGTAATACAGAGGCTCTTGCAAGCAAAGAGGCTATTGATTATTGGATGTCAGTTGACTGGTACAACGGTGGTATGGAGCATACTACACTTCACCTGCTATACAGCCGTTTCTGGTATAAGTTCCTTTATGATATTGGTGTAGTGCCAAATCCAGAGCCATATAGCAAGAGAACAAGCCACGGTATGATTCTTGGCTCTAATGGCGAAAAGATGAGTAAATCAAGAGGCAACGTAGTAAACCCAGACGAGGTTGTTGATGAGTATGGTGCAGATACAATGCGTATGTACGAAATGTTCATAGGCGACTTTGAAAAGAGTGCACCTTGGAATCCTGACAGCATTAAGGGCTGTCGCAGATTTATCGAAAGATATTGGAACCTACAGAACATTCTTACAGATGGTGACACAATTCGTCCAGAAATAGAGTCAGCCTTCCATAAAGCAATTAAAAAGGTTGGCGACGATATAGAGAATATCAAGTTCAATACAGCTATTGCAACACTAATGGCTTTGATTAACGATATTACAGCTACAGGCTCAATCACAAAGAAAGAGCTTGCTGTGTTCACAATGCTACTTAACCCATTTGCTCCTCACGTTACAGAGGAGGTTTGGGAGCTTTCAAAGCTCGGCGATGGTATTGTTGCTGAAAATCCATGGCCTGCATACGATGAAGCAAAGTGTAAGGATAACACTGTAGAAATCGTTGTTCAGGTAAACGGTAAGGTTAAGGCAAAGCTAATGGTTGCTGTTGATATGGATAAGGATACAGCTATTGCAACAGCTAAGGCTAACGAAAAAGTTGCTCCTCTTGTAGAGGGTAAAACAATAGTAAAAGAGATTTATGTTCCCGGTAAGCTTGTTAATATAGTTGCAAAATAATATTGGAAAATATTTTGAAAATTTATGTCAAACGGTTGACATAAGAGAGTAGATATTGTATAATATTAAACGCAATTGTATGCAAATATTAACCCAATGCCACAAGGCGGATGGGAGGGAAGATAAATGGCAGAAATCAGAATTAAAGACAACGAATCTCTAGAAAGTGCTCTAAGAAGATTTAAGAAGCAGTGTGCTAGAGCTGGCGTTATAGCTGAGGTTCGTAAAAGAGAGGCTTATGAGAAACCATCGGTAAAGCGTAAGAAGAAGTCTGAGGCAGCTCGTAAGCGTAAGTATAAGTAATTTACTTATTTTGAGTTATACAAAGGACGGGCAGTTTTGCTCGTCCTTTTGTACTTTGTTTTTATATTAAAAGGAGGTGCTGTTTTGAAAACACTATATTTTCCAACTTTGCTGGATATTGAAATAGGTACATTAAAGCAATTAGGAATAAAATGTATTTTGCTTGATATTGATAACACCATAAAGCCATATGGTGCAAAGTTTATTGATGAGCCTTATAAAAACTGGATTAATACAGCAAAGGCTAATGGTATAAAAATAATATTATGCTCGAATAATTTCAAAAAGACTGTAGAGCCTATTGCATTGTCGATAAACTGTGATTTTGTACCCTTCTGCCTAAAGCCATCTCCTTTTGGCTATTTCAGAGCCTTTCTGAAATCAAAGGAAAAAATATCAGATATTCTTGTAATAGGTGACCAATTCTTTACAGATATATTAGGTGGAAAAATTATGCTTGCAAAAACCTTTCTTTTAGAGCCTATTTCAGCAACAAGCGAGGGTATAACAGTAAAAATAAGAAGAAAGCTAACATCACCTTTTACAAATAAAATTATTAACAGAGAGAATCCGTACAGAAAGAAGTAAGAAAATGAAAAAGGTATTACTTTTACTAGGACCAAACCTTAATATGGTGGGTATAAGAGAAAAGTCAATTTACGGTGAAGAAACAGCCGAAAGTATAGAAAAGGATATTATCGCCTATGGTAAGTCTATTGATATAGATGTAGCTGTGTATCAATCAAACTACGAGGGGGCAATTATAGACCAGATTCAGAATTCAAGACTAGAATATAATGCAGTAATTATAAACCCAGGGGCATTAACACATTATAGCTACGCAGTAAGAGATGCTATTGCAAGTGTGTCTACAATACCATTTTTTGAGGTTCATATGTCAAATATTCATAAAAGAGAAGAATTCAGACATAAATCTGTTACAGCACCAGTATGTGTAGGACAAATTTCAGGCTTTGGAGCATATGGCTACAAAATGGCATTGAATTTTATAAAGGATATGTGACATAATTAGTTTTAACACATTATGAAAGGGTTTACTATGAAGCACAGAATTTATAATCTACAAAAAAATATCCAAAGCAGTTCTGAAGGCTATTTAATAACCTCAGATGTAAACAGATTTTATTTTACAGGCTTTTCGTCGTCTGCTGGCTGTGTGTTGATAACAAAAGAAAATGCATATCTTCTTGTGGATTTCAGATATGGAGAGTCTGCACAAAATTCAGTTAAGCATTGCAGGGTAGTAGTTTTTAAAAAGCTTACTGAAAGCATTAAAGAAATTTGTAAGGAAGAGAATATTTCAGAAATATTTATTGAAGAAGAAGGTATAACACTGGCTCAGGCAGAGGGCTTTAAAAGAGATTTTGCAAGCTTTGGTGTTAAAGTATCACACGATAAAATTTTAGATACAATAATCAAAAATCAAAGACTTATAAAATCTGATGATGAAATTGCAATGATTAAAAAAGCCCAGCAGATTACAGAAGAGGCATATACAGAGGTTTTAAATTATGTTAAGCCAGAAGTAACCGAGCGAGAAATAGCACTGGAGCTTGAATACCTTATGAGAAAAAAGGGTGCAGACGGTGTATCCTTTAATCTGATAACTATATCAGGCAAAAACACATCATTACCACATGGCGTACCTGGTGATAATATAATTAAAGAGGGAGATTTCTTTCTTAGCGATATAGGTGCATTATACAAGGGCTACCATAGCGATATGACACGTACAGTAGCTGTTAAAACTGCAACCGATGAAATGAAAGAAATTTATGATATAGTTCTTAATGCTCAGCTATCAGCCTTAAGGGTAGTAAAAGCAGGTGTAAAAGCAGGTGTAGTTGATAAAACAGCAAGAGATTTTATATCCTCCTATGGCTATGGAGAGCTTTTTGGTCATTCAACAGGGCACGGAGTAGGGCTTGATATTCACGAGGCTCCTACGGTTTCGATAAATAGCGAAACAATATTAAGCAAAAATATGGTAATTACAGTTGAGCCAGGTATTTATATTCCTGACAAATTTGGCGTAAGAATAGAGGATATGGTTTGTGTTACAGCAAATGGCTATGAAAATTTTGCCAGCATTGATAAGTCACTTGTAATTGTATAAAATAATATAGTTACCTATTAGGGCTTTTATTATTTACAATAATTTATATTTTTAGTTGCATTTTTATGACAAATTATGTATAATGTAAATGTGTTATTCGGTGAATTTCACCGTTAAAGAAATTTAGGAGGATTTTTATTTATGATTACAGCAGGTGATTTCAGAAACGGCGTTACTTTTGAAATGGATGGACAGGTAGTTTCAATTATCGAGTTCCAGCACGTTAAGCCAGGTAAGGGTGCCGCTTTCGTTAGAACAAAGATCAGAAATGTTATCACAGGTGCAGTAGTTGAAAAAACTTTCAACCCAACTGAAAAGTTCCCAACAGCTTTCATTGAAAGAAAAGATATGGAATATCTATATGATGATGACGGTCTATATTACTTTATGGATAACGAAACATACGAGCAGATTCCAATTGGTAAGGATGTTCTAGGTGACAACTTTAAGTTCGTTAAAGAGAATATGACTTGTAAGGTACTATCTTACAAGGGTAATGTATTCGGTGTAGAGCCACCTACATTCGTTACACTTCAGGTTACACAGACAGAGCCAGGTGTAAAGGGTGATACAGCAACTAACGTTACAAAGCCAGCTACACTAGAAACAGGTGCAGAGATTAAAGTACCTATCTTCATCAATGAGGGAGATACAATCCAGATTGACACTCGTACAGGCGAGTATATGTCAAGAGCTTAATTTTATTGTTTTATAACAAAGGAGAGTTTGTAATGACTTTATCAGAGAAAATTGCTTACATCAAAGGCTTAACAGACGGCCTAAAGCTTGACACTGAAAAGGACGAGGTAAAGGTAATCAATGCTTTAGTTGATTTGCTAGAGGATTTAACTGCAAAGGTTCAAGACCTTGACGCTTCTCTTGAGAGCACTATGGCTCAGGTTGATGAAATTGATGATAGTCTTGCTGCGGTTGAAGAGTTTGTGTATGAAGATGACTTCTTTGATTGTTGCGATGACGATGATTGCGATTGTGATGATTGTTGCGATTGCGACGATGACGAAAATGTTTTCTATGAGGTTACATGCCCAAGCTGTGGTAACGATATAAATGTAGAAGAAGAAATTCTCCTTTGTGGCGAAACAGCTTGTCCTAACTGTGGAGAAATTCTTGAGTTCGATTTCAGCACACTATTCGATGAAGACGAGGACTGTGACTGCGATTGTGGTTGTCATCACGATTGTGACTGCGACTGTGACCACACAGAGGACGCTGAATAATCTAATAAGTATTTTTCAAAACCAGTTTGCATTGCAGACTGGTTTTTACTTTATGCTTAGTTGTAATTAATCAGTGTTTTTGATATAATAATCAAAAATTATTTTATGGAAGTGACCTTATGGCTGGAAAAGTAAAAAGTGTATATATATGTTCAGAGTGTGGCTGGGAGTCCTCTAAGTGGGTAGGAAAATGCCAGGGCTGTAATCAGTGGAATACAATGCAGGAGGAAATAAAAAGCACTGCAAAGGTATCATCAGCTTCATATATAGGTGCTACTGTTAAGCTTTCATCAAGCTCAGCACCAATATCTATGCGAGATATTGACACCGAAAACGAAGAACGATATAAAACAGGCTCAAAGGAGCTTGACAGAGTGTTAGGTGGAGGAATAGTAAAGGGCTCTTTAGTGCTTTTAGGTGGTGACCCTGGTATTGGCAAATCTACGATATTGCTTCAGATATGTAATAATCTAGGTAATGAATTAAAAATTTTATATGTATCGGGCGAGGAATCAAAAAGACAGATTAAGCTAAGAGCTGACAGACTAGGTGTAGACTGTGAACAGCTATATGTAATTACAGAAACAGATATCGAGATTGTAACTCAGATTATCCAGAATGAAAAGCCGGATTTAGTTATGATTGATTCTATACAAACAATGAACTACACACAGCTATCTTCGTCACCTGGTAGTGTAACACAGGTAAGAGAATGTACTAATCTGCTTATGAAGATTGGTAAAACCTTGGAAATACCTATATTGATTGTAGGTCACGTAAATAAAGACGGTGCAATAGCTGGTCCTAAGGTGCTTGAGCATATAGTAGACGCTGTGCTTCATTTTGAGGGTGACAAGCAGATGTCATACAGAATATTAAGAGCAGTTAAAAACCGTTATGGCTCAACTAATGAAATTGGTGTATTCCAAATGACAAATGACGGGCTTTCTGAGGTTGAAAATCCGTCAATGATGTTGCTTTCTGGCAGACCTAAAAACGTTTCAGGAACCTGTGTAGCCTGTGCTATCGAGGGTACAAGACCAATTCTTGCAGAAATACAGGGGTTAGTTACAACATCTGGCTTTGGTAATCCTCGCAGAATGGCAACAGGCTTTGATAACAACAGAATGAATCTTATACTTGCTGTGCTTGAAAAGCGTGCAGGCTTTTTCTTCTCAAATGCCGACACATATATAAATGTGGTTGGTGGTCTACGCCTTGACGAGCCAGCAGTAGATTTAGCTGTTGCAATGTCTTTGATAAGTAGCCTTAAGGATGTAGCAATACTTGAAAACGCAATTGCATTTGGCGAAATAGGCTTAGCAGGTGAAATTAGAGGTGTATCACAGGCTCAGGTAAGAATTTCAGAATCTATAAGACTTGGCTTTACAAAAATTATAATTCCTTACCAGAATCTAAAAAATATAAAGCAAAATGAATTACCAAGTGGCATTGAATTGGTAGGTGTCAGAAATATAAGAGAAGCCTTTAACGCAATGATTCATAGCAAATAATTTTAAAATAATATAAGCAACACAGCAAAGAAGCAGAGCTTAATCCTCTGCTTCTTTGCTGTTGCTTTCTTGTGACTTGTTTCTTTTTTTTACCTTTGATAGTGGATTAGAATTTGCAGCGTTTTCCATTTGAATATCTGACAAATGAGTATAAATCTCGGTTGTGCCTAAATTTTCATGGCCTAAAATATCCTGCAAAACTCTTATGTCTACATTACCATGCTGATACATAAGTGTTGCAGCTGTATGTCTTAGCTTATGCACAGAATAGCCAGCTCCGTCAAGACCGATTTTATGTAAATATTTATTCACCATAGCCTGAACAGTTTTAGGGCTTATTCTGTTGTTTTGTCTGCTTAAAAATAATGCGTATTTATCCTTAACACCACTTACAGGTCGTACCTTTTTATAATCATTTAAAGCAGAAACGCAAGCCTCGTTAAGATAAATAATCCTCTCCTTGTTACCCTTACCTGTAACAATCAACTGCTTTTCACCCTTAAAGCTATTTATATTTAAAGAGGTAAGCTCAGAAAGACGTAAACCACAGTTTAAAAATAATGTAAGTATACAATAATCTCTTTCTTTATATTTACCCTCAACAGCGTTTAAAAGCTCTAACGACTCCTCTAGTGTGAGATATTTAGGTAACGATTTTTTTACCTTAGGTGCTTCTAAATTCTGTGTAGGGTCACTTTTAAGCCGGAGGCTTTTATGTGTATGAAATTTATAAAAGGTTTTTAATGATGAGGTTTTTCTGGCTCTTGTTTTAGCACTGTTTTTTCTTTCTGTCATAGTAAAATTCATAAACTCATAAATTTCTGAAATTGTAACAGATTTTATCAAATCAATATCTATATCATCAATACTTATTTCATAAAAGTCAGTGTCTTTATCAACTAAACCACGAGTAAGCTTTATAAAGCGAAAAAACGTTCTTAAATCTAAATAATACTCCTTTATTGTATTTTGAGATTTATTTTTAACCGTACCCAAGTACATCAGAAATTCTCGTATCATTTCTGGTAATTCGTTATAGTCTATATAATTATTATTCATTAGTATCATCCTGAATTTTAAAATAAAGCATATTTACTTATACAAAATATTGTAGCATAAACAAGCATTAAATGCCAATAAAATTATTACAAATATTATGCATATAGATTAAGCCTTTGTAAATTTTTGTATTTACTTGCAGTGATTTAATATTTATGCTAATATATATAGTATTGAATTATGATAGGAGTCGTTATATTGCGAAAGATTAATGATATAAAAAATCTTGATAGCGAGTATATTCCTTTGGTTGCACAGATTATGGAATCACGCAAAAGAGGCGAGGTGCCATTGGCTTATGTGCGTACCTATGGCTGTCAGCAGAATGTTGCAGACAGCGAAAAAATAAAGGGCTTACTTGCTGAAATGGGCTACGAGTTTACCGACAAGCCAGATAATGCAGATTTTATTCTGTTTAACACCTGTGCTGTAAGAGAGCACGCAGAGGACAGAGTATTTGGTAATGTTGGTGCTTTAAAGTCAATTAAAAGAAAGCACCCATCTGTACTTATAGCTCTTTGTGGCTGTATGATGGAGCAGGAGCATATTGCAAACAGAATATACAAGAGCTTCCCATTTGTTGGCTTGGTATTCGGTACTAACTATATACACCAATTCCCAGAGCTACTATACAAATGCCTTGCAAACGGCAAGCGTTTAGTAGTAAGAGGAAATGAAGATACTACAATTTATGAGAATATTCCAACACTAAGAGATGGTACCTTTAAGGGCTGGTTGCCTGTTATGTATGGCTGTAACAATTTCTGTACATACTGTATTGTACCATATGTAAGAGGAAGAGAAAGAAGCAGAGACCCTCAAAATGTTCTTGAAGAGGCTAAGGAGCTTATAAACAATGGCTACAAGGATATTACTCTTTTAGGACAGAATGTAAACTCCTATGGTAAGGGTTTACCAGAGGAGTCTAAAATGAGCTTTGCTCAGCTTATTTCTGAAATTGATAAAATTGATGGTGACTATTGGCTAAGATTTATGACATCACATCCAAAGGATTGCTCAAAGGAGCTGATTGATGCTATTGCAAGCAGTAAGCATATTTCAACACATCTTCACCTTCCTTTCCAAAGTGGTAGCGACAGAATCTTAAAGCTGATGAATCGTCACTACGATAGAGAAAAGTATCTTGAGATTATCAGATATGCAAAGGAGAAAATTCCTAATCTATCTCTTACAAGTGATATTATAGTAGGCTTCCCTGGTGAAACCTACGAGGACTTTAAAGAAACCCTGTCGCTTGTAGAAGAGGTTGGATTTACATCATTATTCACATTTATTTATTCACCACGAGAGGGTACACCAGCTGCTAAAATGGACGACCCTATTTCGTATGAAGAGAAAAACAAGTGGTTTCAGGAGCTACTTGCACTGCAAGAGAGTATATCTGCAAAACGCTGTGCGAGTATGGTTGGTAATACCTACAAGGTGCTTGTTGAAGGTACTACAGGTAAAGAAAATATACTGCAAACCCGTACATCAGGTAATATTATTGTAGAGGTTGAGGGTGACAGCTCATTAATTGGTACCTTCCAAAATGTAGAGGTTACTCAGGCTCGCAACTGGATATTAAAAGGTAAATTAATTTAAGTGGAGGAAACAAAAATGACAATGATTGAACTAGCAAGAGAGCTTGGCAAAGAAATTCAGAAGGACCCATCATACATCAGCGTTAAGGCTGCAGAGCAGTCCTGTGACGAGGATAAGGAGCTACAGGAGCTTATCGCTGAATTTAACATGAAGAGAATGACTCTTAGCCGTGAGGCAAGCAATCCTGAAAAGAACGAGGAGAAAATGGCAAAGCTTAACGAAGAGCTAAGAGAGTGCTACGACAAAGTTATGAGCAATGAAAATATGAACAGCTTTAATAATGCTAAAACAGAGCTAGACCGTAAGCTAAAGCACGTAATTGATATTATCACAATGAGTGCCGAGGGTGCAGACCCTGACACAGTACAGGAGCAAACAGAATGTAGCTGTGACTGCTCAAGCTGTGGTGGTTGTCACTAATTAAAATACTAACAAAAAATTAGCAACACCACAGGTCTATAATTGGCTTGTGGTGTTGTAAAGATTAAAAGAGGGTGAATTTGATGGCAGAGCTTTCTCCAATGATGAAGCAATACTTACAAATAAAGGAGCAAAATAAGGATTGTATATTATTCTTTAGATTAGGCGACTTTTACGAAATGTTTTTTGATGATGCTAAGCTTGCCTCAAAGGAGCTTGAGCTTACATTAACAGGCAGAGATTGTGGACAGGAAGAGCGAGCACCTATGTGTGGTGTTCCTTTTCATAGCAGTGAGTCCTATATAGCAAGATTAGTTGCAAAGGGCTACAAGGTTGCTATATGTGAGCAGGTAGAAGACCCTGCAAAGGCTAAGGGCTTAGTTAAAAGAGATATAATCAGAGTAATTACACCAGGTACCGTAACAGAAAGCAGTATGCTTGATGAGGGTATAAATAACTACATATGCTGTGTTTACACAGTTGATAAAAATATAGGTGTGTGTTACTGTGATATTTCAACAGGTGAATTTGCAGGTACATTTTTAAAGGGTGATGATGTAGTTGCACTCCTTAAAAATGAACTTGGTAAAATAAACCCACGAGAAATTTTAGTAGGTGGAGATACTGTTAAATTCAAAGAGCTTGCCCGTTTTATAAAGGACAAGCTTTCGTGTGGTGTTGAGCTTATCAATGATGATAAGTTTGAATACGAGCTTTGTAAGCAGATTACAGAAAAAAGATTTGGTAACAGGGTAATAGAGGAGCTTGAAGAAAAGCATTATTACACTACTGTTTCAGCCAGTGGAGCTTTGCTGGATTATCTGAAAATCACACAGAAAAACGGCTTAGAGCGTTTGCGTGAATTTGTAATATATACAGATAACCAGTATATGGCACTGGATTACAATACAAGACGTAATCTTGAGCTTTTAGAAACTATGCGTAACAAAGAGAAGCGTGGTTCTTTACTGTGGGTACTGGATAAAACAAAAACCTCTATGGGTAAGCGTTTAATACGCTCATGGATAGAGCAACCACTTATAAGCTGTGGTGCTATAATAAAGCGACAGAATGCTGTTGAAGAGCTTGTAAATAACACAATGCTCAGATTAGACCTTGTAGAGGCTTTACAGGGTATTTTAGATATGGAACGACTTATGACAAGAATAGTCTATGGTACCTCAAACGCCAGAGAGCTTCGTTCATTAGCCAGTGCAATAGGCAGAGTTCCAAAAGTAAAAGAGATTGCACAGGATGTAACATCTTCTTTATTAACAGAGATATACAAGGGTATAGATGTTCTCGAGGATGTTTTCAAAGCAATAGATTCAGCTATTGTAGACGAACCACCATTCAGTATAAGAGAGGGTGGTATGATAAAAAAGGGCTATAATGCAGAGCTTGATTCTATTGTAGCCGATATGAATAATTCATCAGATATATTAGCCGAAATAGAGGCACAGGAAAAGGAAAAAACAACAATACCAAAGCTAAAGGTAGGCTATAACAGGGTATTCGGATATTACATAGAGGTACCTAATTCCTACAAAAAGCTTGTTCCAGAAACATATATAAGAAAACAAACGCTTTCAAATTGCGAACGATATATTACACAGGATTTAAAGCTGATAGAGGGCAGAATTTTAGGAGCAAAGGAAAAATCTGTTGCACTTGAATATAAGCTTTACGAAGAGGTACGAGAATTTGTAGCAAGTAATCTTTCAAGGGTTCAGTCTACTGCACAGAGCATTGCAAAGCTAGATGTACTATGCTCACTTGCCTGTGTAGCGTCTGATAATCGCTACTGTAAGCCAGATATTAATGTGAAGGGTGTACTTGAGCTTAAAGACAGCCGTCACCCTGTTGTTGAGCAATTATTAAAGGATACACCTTTTGTTCCTAATGATGTTGTACTTGATAAACAGCTTAACAGCACAGCTATTATTACAGGCCCTAATATGGCTGGTAAATCCACCTATATGCGTCAGACTGCTCTTATTGTGCTTATGGCTCAGATGGGTAGCTTTGTACCTGCAACAAGTGCAAATGTAGGTATAGTTGATAAGATATTCACCCGAGTAGGTGCGTCTGATGACCTTGCATCTGGACAATCTACCTTTATGGTTGAGATGAACGAGGTTGCCAATATCATCAAAAATGCAACCCCAGACAGCCTGCTTATATTAGATGAAATAGGCAGAGGTACCTCTACCTTTGACGGTATGAGCATAGCAAGAGCTGTGCTTGAATATGTAAGCGACAAACGCAAGCTAGGTGCAAAAACATTGTTTGCTACACATTACCACGAGCTTGCTGTTATGGAGGAATTGCTTGACGGTGTAAAGAATTACAACATCGCAGTAAAAAAGAATGGTGAAAATATTACATTTTTACGCAGAATTATACCGGGTGGAGCAGATAAAAGCTATGGTATCGAGGTTGCAAGGCTTGCAGGAATACCTGAATGGGTTATTAAAAGAGCAAAGGAAATTCAGCGTGAATACGAAAATGGCACAGGTGAAAACCTGAATGTTGTAAAGAAAAAGCAACCAAAGCAAAATGACGCTGTAGAGCAAATCTCATTGCTTGGCAATGTAGCAGATAATGAAATAATATCAGAGCTTAAAGCAACAGACCTCAATACACTTACACCTATTGAGGCTATGAATATACTATATAAGCTGAAAGCAAAGGCTGACAATATGTAAAAACAAAGGAGGTAACGCCTGTGGGAAATATTAATGTACTCGATAAAAATATAGCCGAGCTTATTGCAGCAGGCGAGGTTGTAGAAAGACCTGCCTCTGTAATAAAGGAGCTAGTAGAAAATTCAGTAGACGCTGGTGCTACTGCAATAACCATTGAAATAAAAAATGGTGGTGTAAAATATATAAGAATATCAGACAACGGCTCTGGTATATTAAAGGAAGATGTACCAAAGGCATTTTTACGTCACGCAACAAGTAAGGTTGCAACAGCCTTTGATTTAGACAGTATATCAACACTGGGCTTTCGTGGTGAGGCACTAGCGTCTGTTTGTGCAGTTTCTAGGGTACAGCTACTTACAAAGCACAAAAGCGAGGAAATCGGTACACTGTACGAAATATCAGCAGGTGAAGAGCAATTATATGATGACGCAGGCTGTCCACAGGGTACAACTATAATTGTGCGTGATTTATTCTATAATGTGCCAGCAAGAATGAAATTTCTTAAAAAGGATGTTGCCGAGGGCAATGCTGTTGCAAATATAATAGATAAATTAGCATTATCTCATAGCGAAATATCAATTACATTTATTCGTGATGGTAAACAGGTATTAAAAACTCCAGGTGATGGCAATTTAAAATCAGCTATTTACTCAGTTTATGGAAAAGAATTTGTAAGTAAGCTATTACCTGTTGATTATTCTCTTAATGGAATATCTGTAAAGGGGTATATTACAAAGCCTGAGTTTGCACGACCAAATAGGAATATGCAGAACTTTTTTATAAATGGAAGATTTATAAAATCAGTAACAGCTGCAAAGGCACTCGAAGAGGCTTTTAAGGGGAGCATAATGGTGGGCAAAATCCCGTCCTGCGTGCTTCATATTACAATACCCTGTGAGGTTGTAGATGTAAATGTACATCCAGCAAAAACAGAGGTAAGATTTGTAAACGAAAAACCTATTTTTGATGTTGTGTACCATGGTAGTAAAACAGCACTCCTAAAGGGCGACACACCAAAGGAAATAAGCTTAAAGATAGAGGATATTATACCTCATAAAACCCCTAATCCGTTTTCCTTTGAAAAATCACCATATGCTAAAAAGAGTGAGCCATCTACACAGCTACCACTTGTAGGTGTACAGCAGTATAAAGCCTATGAAGAAAGCAAAGCTATTCCTGAAGCAAGCGTTAAAAGCGACTCTCGTGAAGTGCCTATTACTAATACAAATAAATCTCAGGCGATAGCCGACGAGCCACAGCTTTTTATCCCAAAGGCAAAGCCGTTTGTACGCACCGAAAGTATTCTATCAAGTACTGTTGTAAGAGATACTATAAACGAGCAACCAATAATAAAAGCCTCACCAACACAAAAGCAAGCAAAGGAATGCTTAGAGGCACTTGATACATTACAGGTAGAGGTAGAAAATACCTCTGAAAACAAACCAGTAATACCAGAAGAAACAATTACTCAATCCTATGATACAGACTTAACACAAACAGCTACCAATATACCAGAAAAAGATGAGTATACAGCTGTTTCAGTTAATATACAAAACGAACCAGAGCCTATAGCCATTATAGAAGAAAAGCCTTCAGAACAGCTTAAATATTTAGGTGAGGCTTTTTATACATATATACTGGTACAAAAGGGCGATGACAAAATAATTTTTATAGATAAGCACGCAGCTCACGAAAGAATAATTTACGAAAGACTTCGTAAGGAAAAGGGCAAGGGATATATGCAATATCTTTTAGCTCCTGCTGTGGTTAATCTACCAAAGGACGAATACAACGCAATAATCGAAAATATTGACAGATTACAGGAATACAATTTTGAAATTGATGATTTCGGAAATGGAAATGTGGCTGTAAGAGGTGTTCCTCAATATGTAGATAATTGCGATATAAACGATATGATTGCAGAAATTGCAAATAATCTTATTGAAAAGAAAAAGGATATATCCACAGAGCAAATGGAATGGATATACCATAGTATTTCTTGCCGTAGTGCAATAAAGGCAGGCAATATTAATTTTGAGCAGGAGCTTATAGAGCTTGCTAAAATAGTAGATACCGACGAAAACATAAGATACTGCCCACATGGCAGACCAGTATCCTTTGTTTTAACAAAAAGAGAGCTAGAAAAGCAATTTGGCAGGGTGTGATTTTTTGAATAACGAAAATATAACAGCTAAAAAAATACCACTTATTGTTGTTTGTGGGCCTACTGCTTCGGGAAAAACCTCATTAGGAATAGCCTTAGCAAAGCATTATAATGGCGAAATTATATCAGTAGATTCAATGCAGATATATAAGGGTATGGATATAGCCACAGCAAAGCCTACCCAAAGTGAACAGCAGGGTATTATTCACCACCTTATAAGCTATGTAGAGCCTACACAGGCATATAGTGTAGCTGAGTATGTAAAAAATGCTCACGATAAAATAAAAGAAATAAGCCAAAAGGGTAAAATTCCTATTTTAGTAGGTGGCACAGGCTTATATATAAATTCTGTTTTAAATAACATAGAGTTTTCAGAAGCAGATGTTGACCAGAGGCTAAGAGAAGAGCTTCACAAAAGACTTGAAGCAGAGGGGGCAAACGCACTTCTTAATGAGCTTGCAGTCTTTGATAAGGAGTCAGCAGAAAGAATAGGTACCTCAAACCACAGAAGGCTTATAAGAGCTATTGAAATATACAAAACAACAGGTAAAACAATGACACAGCATAATCAAGAGTCTATGCTTGTGCCTTCACCATACAACGATGTAAGAATTGCTTTAACCTGCGACGATAGACAGAGGCTATACGATAGAATCAATAAAAGGGTTGATATAATGGTTGAAGATGGCTTGATTGAAGAGGCGAAGGAATTCAGAAAACAAAGCTATTCTTCAACAGCAGTTAAGGCAATAGGCTACAAAGAGCTTGAGCCATATTTCTTAGGTAGTGCTTCACTTGAGGAGGCACTTGAAAATCTTAAAAGAGAAACAAGAAGATACGCCAAGCGTCAGCTTACATGGTTCAGACGAGATGAAAAAATCAATTGGCTACTTACCGATAAATTAACCCCACAAGAGCTTATAGAAAATGCAATTACTATTATTGATAAATCAATATTTTAAAATTAACAGGGTGATAAAATGAAAAGAAAAAAGACATCTACAAGCAGTAAGTTGAAATATATTATTCCTTTACTTATAGCAGTAGTTCTTATATATGTATTTGTTTCAATGCTTACAGCAAGCTTTTCAATGGTATATGTTGAGCCTGCTCAATATGAAACAGTGTCAAAAACATTAAAATCAGAGGCATATATTTTCAGAGATGAAAGCTATATAACAAACGACAATGGTGGAGTGCTGTACTATAACATCAACGATTGTAGCACAGTTGCACTAGGTGGCATAATAGCCAGTGTTTACGAAACAGAAACAGACGCTATAAATGTTACTCAGATATATAGCCTTAATGAAGAGATAGAAAACCTTACTAAGCTAAATGCAATGTCACAGGTTACAGGCACATCTCTTGAGTCTATTAATAAATTACTTAATGACCAGCTTACTGAATTTATAGCAGAAACTCAAAACAATGATTTTTTAAACACAAAAAGCACAATGAACAATCTGCTTTATTCTCTTAACGCAAAGCAGATTACCACAGGAGAAGCAACTGATTTCAACGCAAGACTTAACGAGCTAAAAACCCAAAGGGATACACTTTTACAAACAACAAAGCCAGCAAATATACAGATTGTTTCACCAAAGGCAGGTGTTTTTACAAGCCAGACAGACGGCTGTGAAATTCTTTTTGACTATAAAAAGGTGCCAGAAATAACATATAGTGAGCTTACTAAAATAAAAGAAACAAAGCCACAGCCAGTATCTGATAATGTTATAGGTAAAATTATTACTGATGTAAACTGGTATATTTGCTGTCCTATGAAAACTAAGGACGCAAAGGAATTTAAAGAAATATATGGTATGGTAGATATTAATATGCCTTACGCATCTGCCGATACATTGTCTGCCCGTGTTGTTTCTGTTAATGATGACGCAAAAACAGGTAATTCGGTTGTTGTGCTTGAATGTGAAAATATGAACGATACCTTGTCTAAAATCAGAAATCAGAAGGTTGATATTTCTGTAAGAACATATTCAGGAATTAAAATTGATAAAAAATCAATTCATAAGGATAAGGTAACTACCACAAAAGAAAATGCTGACGGTACTACAAGCACACTAGAAAAAACTGTTAACGGTGTATACATTCTATATGGCAACGAGCTTAAATTCAGAGAGATTATAAAGCTTTACGAAACAGATAGCTATGTAATTTGTGATACAAATCAGGATAACGAGGATTTATTCAGTGGTACTACAATTAAGCTATATGATAAAATAGTTACGGAAGGAACTGATTTATATGCAGGAAAAATTGTTAAGCAATCAACAGAGGTTGAATGATATAAATTATAACTATAATAAGATAGAAGAAAATATTTGTGATTCAGCACTTGCAAGTGGCAGAAAAAGAGAGGATATAATATTTCTTTCTGCTACTAAAACGGTAGAGGTTGAATATATAAACTACGCAATTAGTCTGGGACTTAAATATATCGGAGAAAATAAGGTTCAGGAGCTACTTTCAAAGTATGAAGGCTACAATCTTAACGATGCTTCATTACAGTTTATTGGTCATTTGCAAAGCAACAAGGTAAGACAGATTGTAGATAAGGTAGATATGATTCAATCAGTAGACAGTGTTAAGCTTGCTCAGGAAATAGCAAAGCAAAGTCTTAAAAGAGAAAAAACTACCGATATTTTACTAGAGGTAAACATAGGTAAAGAGGAAAGCAAATCAGGTGTATTCCCAGAACAGCTTGAAGAGCTTATTTGCTCTGTAAGTACGTTAGAGGGTATAAGGGTAAGAGGTCTTATGACTATTCCACCAATTTGTGACGACGAAAAGATAATTTCATCATATTTTTCAGATATGTATAAGTTATTTGTTGACATCAAGGGTAAAAATATGGATAATGTTAATATGGACTTCTTGTCTATGGGTATGTCCTCTGACTACGAAGAGGCTATAAAATGTGGTGCTAATATGGTAAGAATTGGTTCTTCGCTGTTTGGTGCCAGAATATATAAATAATTTGGAGGTTCTATATGGCAGGATTTGGAAGCAAGCTGAGAAATCTCTGGAGTGTTCCTGAGGAACTAGAAGATGATGAACATTCAAATAGAAGAAGCAGAACAGAAAGCTACAGCTCAGAAAGAAGAAGCAGTTCAAGAGCTTCAGATTCCTCATACAGAAGCAGATATAGCGACGACGATGACGAGGAGTATTACGATTCGAATGAGTCTTCATTAGGTACATATACAAACTACTCTAACGAAGATTTGTATGATGATTATTCAAGCTATTCGGGTTCGTATTCTAATTCATTTAATACAAACAAAATTCTTAATATCAATGCTACAGCCAGATTACAGGTAGTATTCTATAAGCCAGAAACCTTTAACGATGACGCTGTGCAGATAGCAGATGAGCTTATAAAATCTCATACAGTATTGCTGAATTTTGAAGATACACCAAGAGATGAGTCAAAAAGAATTGTAGACTTTTTAAGTGGCTGTGCTTATGTAAGTGGTGGCAAGGTGCAACGCATAGCCAAAAATATATTTATAATCACCCCAAATAATGTTGAGCTTACAGGAGATAGTCTGATTGACGAGCTACAAAGCAACGGTCTTCAGATTACTGAGTAAATATGTCAGCTGAAAACGCATTACTTATAGCAAGACTAGAGGATATTATAGAAGCATCTGTTAAAAAGCAATTCCCGTCCTTTATGGGCTTTTTGAACGAGCAGGAAATATCTGTGCTTTTACAGCATTTGAAAAAATCTCATATTAATAATTACAGATTTTTCGGAGGCTACGAAAATAGCGACAGGTGCTTGCTAGGTGTATCCTATGGTGATTATATCGAGGACTATTACTATCCTATAACAGGTATAAGCTTTAAATATAGGGCTGAATTTAAGCTGTCACACAGAGATTTTTTAGGCTCTCTTATGGGGTTAGGCTTAAAACGAGAGGCAATAGGAGATATTCTTGTAGGAGAGGGCTACGCTGTTGTCTTTGTTAAGGATGAAATTAAAAAATATGTTTTTTCTCAAATTCAAAAGATAGGCTCGGTAGGTGTTATAGCTGAGGAATGGGATAATTACACACTGCCTATAAAAAATGAATTTGAAAATATAAGCTGTACAATATCATCAGCCAGATTAGATAATATTGTATCGGCATTAGTTCCATTAAGCAGAGAGAAATCTGCAACACTTATAAAGCAGGGCTATGTATGTGTTAATTCTCTTGTTACAGATAATGTAAGCTATACAATTAAAACTGGGGATAAGATTTCTATAAGAGGGAAAGGAAAATTCATAATAGGTGAATTTTCTGGTGTTACTAAAAAGGGAAGATTAAAAATAATTGTACAAAAATATATATAGGAGTGAAAATTATGATAAGCATTGAAGACGCAAAAAATGTTCAGTTCAAAAATTCTGTAAAGGGCTATAAAAAAGAAGAGGTAGACCAGTTTATAGATGAGGTTGTAGCTACACTTGAGCAGAATAAAAAAGAGAAGATTGAGCTTGTTAAAAAGCTGGATATTCTTGCAAAAAGAATTGAGCAGTACAGAAAAGATGAGGAAGATGTTCGTGGTGCATTAATTAATGCAGAGAAGGTAAAGGGCTCTGCTGTTAAGCAGGCAGAGGAGAAGGTTGCAGCACTTCTTGAAGAGGCAAAGGCTGAGGCAAAGCGTATTATTTACGATGCAAATGCAAGTGTTGTAGCACAGAAAAATAATTATCTTAAGCTACAGGCAGACGCTGTTGTACTAAGAGAACAGCTTCTTGCTACATACAACAATCACATAAGAATGCTGGAGGATCTACCTACATCAGCAGATATAGGTCAGGCTAAAATCGAGCTGGATAATCAGTATCCAACCGACCCTGTTCAGCCTGTTACACTAATGAAATCAACTGAAGAGGTTGAAGAAACATCAGAAGAGTCAGAGGAAGAAATGACAGACATCAGCAACAATTAATTTATATGCTCTGAATAATTTATTTGTGATTTTATAGAATATTAAAGCGATGTTATTTGCAACATCGCTTTTTCTATAAGCTTTTCTCAGGAGGTTTTTTATGATAATTTCATTTATAGTTGCTTTTATTATTGTGGTTGCAGACCAGCTTATTAAATTATTGGTTGTAAACACAATAAAAATAGATGGCCCTGTAAGTATATTGAACGGACTTGTTGATTTTTTATATTGCGAAAATAGAGGTATGGCATTTGGTATGCTACAAAACGCAAGATGGTTGTTTATAAGCTTTACCTTTGCTGTAATGGCTGGCATAGTTATATATATGATAAAAACAAAGCCAGATAGCAAATTTTTGTTGGCATCACTTTCACTTATTCTTGGTGGTGGAATAGGAAATCTTATTGATAGAATTTTTCTTGGGTATGTAATAGATTACATACAGCTTTCATTTTTTAGTCCTGTATGTAACTTTGCAGATTACTGTATAACAATAGGTACTGCATTGCTTGTAATATATATATTATTCTTTACTCCAACTGTACCAGAGAAAACAAAAAAGGTAGAAGAAATCAATGAATAGCTTTGAGTTTAAAATCAACAATGAAAACACTGCATTGAGAATAGATAAGTTTTTATCAGATAATATACCCGATATTACCCGTTCAGCAATTCAGGGTTATATTACAGACGGCTGTGTAAAAGTAAATGATGTAGCAGTAAATAAAAATTACAAAACAAGGCTTAATGATGTAGTTACAGTTTTTGTACCCGACCCTGTTGAGCTTGAAGCAATACCAGAAAATATACCACTTGATATTGTATATGAGGATAATGATGTTATAGTTGTAAATAAACCAAAGGGAATGGTGGTACATCCTGCTGCTGGTAATTATACAGGTACGCTTGTAAATGCACTTTTATATCATTGTAAAGATAGTCTTTCTGGAATAAACGGAGTTTTACGACCAGGAATTGTACATAGAATAGATAAAAACACAAGTGGTCTTTTAATTGTTGCAAAAAACGACACAGCACATAAGGGCTTAGCAGAGCAGATTAAAGAGCATAGCTTTACACGACAGTACGAAACTATTGTTTATGGCAATATCAAAGAGGATACAGGAACAATTAACCAGCCAATAGGTCGCAACCCAAGCGATAGAAAAAAGATGGCTGTTACAGCTCAAAATTCCAAAAACGCTGTAACACATTTTAAGGTGCTAGAGCGTTTTAACGAATTTACACATCTTGCAGTTAATTTAGAAACAGGAAGAACACATCAAATAAGAGTGCATATGGCATATATAAATCATCCAGTAGCAGGTGACGAAGTATATGGCCCTAAAAAGGTAATAACAAAGCTGAATGGTCAGTGCCTGCACGCACGAAAAATAGGCTTTGTGCACCCTGTAAGTGGTGAATATTTAGAATTCACCTCTGAGCTACCTCAATATTTCACAGGCTTTTTAAATGAATTAAAAAGTAAATATTATGGCTGATTTCAAGTATTTTCTGTGTATATCATAAAAAAAGAAAAAATACTTGAAATTAATTAATACCCGTGTTATAATATTAGAGCATTTGAGTTCCGTTATTTTTTAGTAATGGGGATCAACGCCTGACTTTATAAGTCAAGACATTGAAGCGGACAGTCCTCTGCCTTAACTGGTACGAATGTCTGAAAACTAGGAGGATTTTAAAATGATGAATGCACTAAAAACAATCGCAGCTGACTCAATGAAGAACGAGCTACCAGAATTCCGTATCGGTGATACTGTAAGAGTAGGCGTAAACATTCGCGAAGGCGACAAAGAGAGAGTTCAGATGTTCGAAGGCACAGTTATTGCTAAGAAGGGCAGTGGCGTGGCAGAAACCTTTACAGTAAGAAGAGTTTCTTACGGCGTAGGCGTAGAGAGAGTATTTCCAATTCACTCACCTAACGTAAAAGAAGTAAAGGTTGTCAGATATGGTAAGGTTCGTAGAAGCAAGCTATACTACCTAAGAGATAGAGTAGGTAAGGCTGCTAAGGTTAAAGAGCAAATTCGCTAATCTGACATTTAAGGGACGAATACCGTCCCTTTTTTGCTTATTATGTGTATATAGGAGGCTTTACTATGAATGAAGAAATCAAAAATACAGAGGTAACACCTGTACAAGAAAATAAATATGATACACCCGAAACAGCAGGCTCACTTACACAAAGCTGTTATGAATGGCTACATTCATTAATTTTTGCATTTACAGTTGTTATGATTTTACTTACATTTGTGTTCAGATTAGTAGACGTAGATGGTCAATCTATGATGGATACATTGTTTAACGAAGACAGAGTATTTGTAACAAATCTTTGCTATACTCCTGAATGTGGTGATGTAGTTGTTATAAGCCATGGTCAGAATCTTAATAAGCCAATTATTAAGCGTGTTATTGCAACAGAGGGACAATCACTTAGTATAGATTTTAATACAGGTGATGTTGTTGTTGATGGTGCTGTGCTTGACGAGCCTTATATAAAGGACTTAACAGTAAAGCAGGGAGATGCAGAAATTCCTGAGGTTATACCAGAGGGTATGGTTTTTGTAATGGGTGATAACCGTAATCATTCTACTGATAGCCGTTTTACTGCTGTTGGCTTGATTAACGAAGATGATATTGTTGGTAAAGCACAGTATATTGTATACCCATTTGACAGATTTAAAAAGCTTTAATAAAAAATATAAGAGGTAGGGCATAAGGCTCTACCTCTTTCTTTTATGCATTTATTCAGAAGAAAGAGTATTATCCCTCTTCAATAGATTTTGTAGCAAAGGCATTAAGGCTTTGGTCTGCTATATTGCCTGCAAGATATTCATAATAGCCCTGTGCACCTACCATTGCAGCATTGTCACCACATAGATTTTTTGGTGGCATATATAGCTTTAAGCCCTTTTCATCGCATAATTGCTGTAATGTTTTTCTTAGTAAGGAGTTTGCAGAAACTCCTCCTGCAATAACAATTGTTTTGCTGTTAGTATCCTGTACTGCCTTCATAAGATTAGTTGTAAGACAATTTACAACAGCCTGTCTGAATGAGGCTGAAAGGTCAGCAACAGGTAGCTCTTCACCCTTTTGAGAGGCATTATGTATAAGATTGATTACAGCAGTTTTCAAGCCAGAAAAGCTGAAATCATAAGGAGAATTTACAACCTTAGGGAATGGCAGTGTATATGCATTCGGATTACCCTCATCAGCTACCTTGTCAAGATGAATACCACCAGGATATGGCATACCCATTGTTCTTGCAGCCTTATCAAAGGCTTCACCAGCAGCGTCGTCACGAGTTCTACCGATTATTTTCATATCTGTATAGTCGTTAACCTGTATAATATGGCTATGACCTCCACTTACTACCAAGCATAGAAATGGTGGCTTTAAATCGTGATGTGCTATATAATTTGATGCAATATGAGAACGTAGATGATGAGTAGGAATTAAAGGTATATTCTTAGAAAGAGATAAGCCCTTTGCAAAATTTACACCAACCAATAATGCACCAATTAAGCCAGGGGCATAGGTAACTGCAATAGCGTCTATATCGTCCAGAGTAGAATTTGCTTCGTCTAAAGCCTGCTGTACTACACTAGAAATTGCTTCTGCGTGTCTACGAGAGGCTATCTCTGGTACTACACCACCATAAAGCTTATGTTCCTCAACCTGTGAGGCTACAACAGATGATAAAACGTTTCTTCCGTCTTCAACAACTGCTGCTGCTGTTTCGTCACAGGAGCTTTCAATAGATAAAATCTTCATTGCTTTCAATCCTTTATATTTAGATACTTTGTCATAATTAAGCCGTCCTCAACAGGGGAGGAGTAAAAATTTTTTCGTCTTCCAACCTCTTCAAAGCCAAGCGAGCTATACATAGAAACAGCAGGCGTATTTGAAGGGCGAACCTCTAACGAGATAAATTCACAGCTTTGCTTTTCGGCTTCTTTAATTAAATGTGTTGTTATAGCTTTACCAAATCCATTTTTACGGAAATCAGGCAAAACAGCTATATTTGCTATGTAGCATTCGTCCATAGCTATATGCATACCACCATATCCTACAGCTATGTTGTTATATAACAATACATAAAAATGTGCATTTTCGTTTAGTAATTCAGCCTCTATAGCCTTTTGAGACCAAGGCTTACTAAAACAGCATTTCTCAATTTCAGCTACTTCAAGAGTATGTGTTGCTGTCATTTCAGTTATAGTATAATTCATTATTCTTCCCTCATAAGCTCCTTGGTAATCGGTAAGAGCTTATCATATATTTGCTTACAGCATTCCTTATACAGCGTTAGACTACCACCATAAGGATCACTTACGTTTAATGTATGTATAGAATTTTCAGGTATTCCTGCATTCATAAGAGCCTGTGCATGACTATCAGTCATACATACAAAGTAATCGCTTGAGCTAAGAATTTCCATAGTTAGCTGTTTTGCTGTGTGTGTTGAAATATCAGCGTTATATTCCTTACAGGCAATTACTGCGTATTCTGATACATTCTCACCAATGTTTGCCATAAGTCCAGCACTGCAAACAGCTATTTCTGATGAGCTTTTTGTAAGCTCCTTAAAAATTCCCTCAGCCATAGGACTTCTGCAGGTGTTACCTGTACATATAAATAAAACCTTCACTGGTAATTCACCTTACTTTAGTTTTTCGTAATATGTATAAAGCTTTTGTACACCATTTTCAAGGCGAAAATAATGTACAATGTAAGGAACAAGTAAAATCATCAACGCAACAAACAATAATGCTATGCCTATGCTTTCAAAAGCAATAAAACCCATAATTGATATTAGAGTACATAGTGCAAAAAGCACAGTAACAATAAGATGTATGAATCTTTCGTGTTGAAAGTAGCCTATTTTAGTTTGTAGCTCAATATTCAGCTTTTTCTTTTCCTCAGCTGTAAGCTCTTTGCTGGTTTCTTCTTCCATATATTGCATAAAGTTTTTCAATGCTTCCCACATAATTGTGTACCTCCTTGTTATTTAGCCCTTTGCGTCATACCATGTTTTTCCCATTGCAGCCTCGGCAACTAACGGAACATTCAGCTTTACAGCCTTTTCCATCTCTTCCTGTAAAATCATAGCAACCTGTAATGCCTCGTGCTTAGGAGCCTCTACAATCAATTCGTCGTGCACCTGTAAAATAAGCCTTGCTTCTAAATTTTCAGCCTTTAATCGGTTAAATACCTTTATCATAGCAATTTTTATAATATCAGCAGCAGTACCTTGAATTGGCATATTTCTTGCAACACGCTCACCAAAAGAGCGTGTTATTTTGTTTGACGCAGAAAGCTCTGGTAAATATCTTCTACGATTAAACATAGTAGTTACATAGCCCTTTTCCTTTGCGTTATCTATAATGCTTTTCATATACATATCTACACCACTGTAATGAGTCAGATATGCTTTAATATATCTGTCAGCCTCTTTTATAGAAACTCCAATATCCTTAGAAAGTGAGAATGCACCTATTCCGTAAACTATACCAAAATTAACAGCCTTTGCTCTGCTACGCATAATTGGAGTAACAAGCTCAAGTGGCATACCAAAAACCTGAGAGGCTGTTATAGCGTGAATATCATCATTACTGCTGAATGCCTTGCACATTTCCTTATCGTCAGAAATATGTGCAAGCACTCTTAATTCAATCTGAGAATAGTCGGCGTCAACAAGCACACAATCCTCTTTAGCTGTAAAAAATCTTCGCATTTCTCTGCCAAGCTCGGTGCGTACAGGTATATTTTGCAGATTAGGCTCAGTAGAGCTGATTCTACCTGTACGGGTTTCTGTCTGATTGAAGTTTGAATGAATTCTTCCTGTTTCATCTATTACCTTTATAAGTCCGTCACAATAGGTAGATTTCAGCTTTGCAAGCTGTCTGTATTCCATAATCTGCCTTACAACAGGGTGCTCCTCTGCCAGCTTTTCAAGCACCTCTGCATTTGTAGAATATCCACTCTTTGTTTTCTTTAAAGGAGGTAGTCCTAGCTTATCAAACAACGCTACTCCTAATTGCTTTGGTGAATTAATATTGAATTCATATCCTACCAAATCATATACACTCTGCTGTAGCTCTGCTATTCTGTCAGATAGCTCGTTTCCAAATTTTTTAATTCCGTCCTTGTCAGCCATAAAGCCGATATTTTCCATAGAAGCCAGTACATTTGCAAGTGGAATTTCAATTTCGTAAAGTAATTTGTCCTGAGAATTTTCTTTTAGCAATTCCTCCAGCTTACCTGCAACCATATTTACCTGTACAGCTGATAAAATCTCGTTTTTCTCGTTTTCAGAATATTCATTATCCTTAAAATCAAGCTGAAATTCACTTGTGTTATACTCCTGTGCTAATCTTGCAATATCATAGGATGAAGCAGAAGGATTAAGCAAATATCCAGCAAGCTCTGTGTCGAATATCTGACCATTGTACGAAATATTATTTTTATCAAGCAACGCAAAAACTGGCTTGATGTTATGTGTTGTTTTTTTACAGCCACTTTCAAATAGCTTTTTCAAAATGTCTAGGCTCTTATCGCAGATGTATACTAGATTATTCTTAATAAGAACAATATTATTTTCACATAATAAAAAGGCTACACTGTCATTGTTTTCTATCTCTATGTTATCACTACAAATAGAAAATACTTCTTTTTCTTCAGCTGTAGCTTCCTCTGAGTCAGATAATGTATCACTGCTAAGACCAAACTTTTCTATTAACGAGAAAAGCTCAAGTCTTGTCATAATCCTTAAGGCTGTATTTGTGTCAGGCTCTGCTTGACTATAGGCATTCAAATCTGTGTCGATTGGTGCTTCTCTTGAAATTTCTCCAAGAAATCTGCTTAAATAGGCACTCTCCTTACCCTCCTCAAGCTTTTTTCTCATAGCAGGCTTAATGTCAATTGTATCCAGATTTTCATAGATGTAATCAAGATTATTAAATCTGGTGATTAAATCACTGGCACCCTTTTGACCAATTCCTTTAACACCAGGAATATTATCAGATGTATCTCCCTGAATAGCCTTAATATCAATAAGCTGTTTTGGTGTAACACCATATTCCTCAAGAATTTTTTCATTATCGTAGGTTACTACGTTTTTAGTAGTAATAAGTCTTACCTTTACATTATCGCTTACAAGCTGTAGGCTGTCTCTGTCACCTGTTGCAACAATACATTCATTGTTAGTGTTTTCACAAGCTCTGGCTAGTGTACCCAGAATATCATCAGCCTCAAAGCCTGCACACTCAATAAGTCTGTAGCCCAAAGCCTTCAAAAGCTCCTTTATTATAGGTAGCTGTGAGGCTAGCTCGTTTGGCATACCATGTCTGTTTGCTTTATAGCCGTCATATTTTTTATGCCTGAAGGTTGGTTGCTTAAGGTCAAATGCAATGGCAACACCGTCTGGTGTTGTGTCAGCAAGGATTTTTGACATCATAGTTAAAAATCCGTATATTGCGTTAGTGTACTCACCGTTTTTAGTGGTAAGTAATTTTATACCATAAAAAGCTCTGTTTAAAATGCTGTTTCCGTCAAGAACAAGAAGCTTCATTCCTTTTTTCCTCTTTCTTTACTATTATTTAATCAGGTGGTTTACAACCTCTGTTGTTTTATTAGCTTTATAGTAAACTCGTGGCACTCTTTTGCTTACAAGACATACCACTTCATAGTTTATTGTGCTTGACCATTTTGCAATATCGTCAGCAGTAGGGGTGTTATCATTCGAAATATCACCAAATATAATTACCTCATCACCTATATTAATATTTTCAATATCAGTTGCGTCTACTATTGTCTGGTCCATACATATTCTACCCAAAATTTTAGCTTTTTTACCTTGTATAGATACATAACCATCCTCTGCAATCTCTCTTATGTAGCCGTCTGCATAGCCTATTGGAATAGTTACAACCTTTTTTTGGCTTTCAGCTGTAAAGGTTCTGCCATAGCTTACGGTTGTGCCCTCATAAATTTCTTTGCATTGTGAAACAACACTTTTTAATTGCATAGCAGGCTTAAGATTAAGCTTGCTTTTTAATTTTTCAGAGGGTGATAAGCCATACAAAATAATACCAGCTCTAACCATATCAAGGTGCATTTCTGGGTAATCTATTATTGCACCACTGTTTGCACAGTGTCTTATATCAAATTTAATACCTCGTTTTTCAAGCTCTGTTATAGTATGTATAAAGGCATTAAACTGCTGTATTGTAAAGTCTTTACCAGCTTCAGCCTCGTCACTTACTGCAAAGTGAGTAAATACACCCTGAGGATATAAATTAGGTAGCTTACAAAGCTGTTCAGCAATATCTATATATTTTTTATCACGCTCAATATTCTGACACATCAAACCGATTCTCGACATACCAGTATCAAGCTTTAAATGTATTTTTACAGTTACTCCCTGTGATACAGCTATATCCGAAAGTGATTTTGCGTAATCTAACGAATGGCAGGTTTGAGCAATATTGTTTTCTGATAAAATTCTTGCGTTAGCAACAGGAGTATATCCCAATATTAAAATGGGTAATTTAATGTTGTTGTTTCTAAGCTCAAGAGCCTCGTCAATGTTAGAAACAGAAAACCAGTCAGCTCCCAGTTCCTCGTATAGCTTTGCAAGCTGTACAGCACCATGACCATATGCGTCAGCCTTAATTACACAGCACATCATTGCATTGTTAGAAATATTGCTTCGTATAATATTGTAATTGTGTATAATATTGTCAAGGCTGATTTCAGCCCATGTTCTTTTTGTATAGCTGTTCATTTCAAAATCACACCCGAAAATTCTTAAAATTCAATATACTAATTATAGTACTTAATAGATATAAAATCAATATTTCAAAGAGTATAAAATACTTTGTATTGTGATAAATAAATAAAAGGTAAGCTAAAATTTGTTTTATTTGCACATAATGCGAGAAAAGAGCTTTTCTGTCAATTTTACTGTTTAGCTATATTGCAAAGGTTATGTAATCGTGATAAAATAAACAATAAGGAAATGAAATTTTTGATAGTATTTATAGGAGTAATAATGAAGTGAAAATAGAAAAGGAAAACATTAAAAAAATTACAATAGCTTTAGCTATTATAGTGGGCTTTGCTATTTTTAGTACAACAGTGTCAGCTGACGATAAGGTGGGCTGTGTAGATATATTTGACGCAAAAAATCAATCAGAAAGCTCTATCACCCTGCAATGGGATAGAGGCATTGGTGCAGACGGTTATGTAATATCAAGACAAGATAGAACTACAAACGGAGAATATATCGAAATTGCAACTATTGATAATCCAAACACAACCCAGATAAAAGATAGCAATGTTCAGTCAGGTAGTAAATATAACTACAAAATACAGTCATTTACTAATTACAGAGGTGGAAGGGTTTATAGTAAGGCAGAAACTGTAAAAACAGCCTCAAGTCCTTTAAAAACTGAGGGCTTTTCTCTTGTAGTACAAAATCAAAGGTCAATCACTCTGAAGTGGAAAGAATCAAAGGGTGCTGACGGATATACAATATATAGAATGGACTATACCTCTGATGGTAAGTATAAAAAGGTATGCGACGTAAAAAGTATGACAAAATACACCGACAAAAACCTTACACCATCACATAAATATTATTATATGATAAAGGCATATAAAGAGATTGACGGTGAACGCTCTTACAGTGTCAGCAGTGATATTATAAAAACAGCAACAAATCCTCAGCAGGTGAAAAATCTAAAGGCATCAAAAAGAGGTAAGGAGTCTATAAAAATCAGCTGGGAAAAATCTCCTAACGCTACAGGCTATGTTGTTTACAGAATGACTCATAACGAAAACGATTATGAGGGTGAATGGCTATATGATGACATTAACGGCTGGTACTATTCATCAAAGGTTGGTAAATATATAAAATATGCTGTTATAAATGACGCTGACAAAACAACCTACACAAACAAAAATCTTAACGAACAGCAAAATTACAATTACAGAGTTGTTCCTTATTATAAAGCCGATGGTAAGTATTATTACGGAGATTACCAGACACTTACAACAGGTACAGTTACAGATACACCAGAGGTTAAAGCCTTTAGCCGTGATAAAAGAATTATGGCTAAATGGTATCCTGTAAGTGGTGCTGACGGCTATGCAGTTTATCTTTCAGAGTCTAAAAGTGGTCCTTATAAGCTACAGGGCACAACAGAGGATACTATTTATCTGACCAAGCAGAAAACAGCTGATAAAACCTACTATGTACGAGTATGTGCATATTATAAGGCTGAAAATGGTACAAAGATATACAGCAATTACACAACCGAAAGTGTAAAATGTATAAAAACTAATATGGTAGATAAATACAATGTTGGTACTACATATATTGAAATCGACTTAGATATGCAACATATGTGGTATTTTGAAAAGGGTAAGCTTGTAGTTTCTACTCCAGTAGTAACAGGTATGAAATACTACAACGATACTACAACAGGATTATATGATGTTTATTACAAGAAGTCACCTGCAACACTTGAGGGTGAAACATGGGAAACAGATGTAAACTATTGGATGGCAGTAACCTATGACGGTATTGGCATACACGATTCATTATGGAGATATAATTATGAATATGGTGGAAGCACATATACCTACAATGGCTCACATGGCTGTATCAATACACCTTTTGACAAGGTTGAAAAGATGTATGAGCTTGTAGAGATAGGCACTCCTGTAGTTATCTACGAAAAATCAAGAGAAACTGAAGAATAAGCTTAAACAGGCTGTGTTCATATTTTTAGCTTGAACACAGCCTGTTTTTTATGTGATTTGTCAGTAGCTAGGGTAATCCAAAAAATCTCTTAACAGGCAATTGCATAGCTTGCCTGTTAAGAGATTTTTCTAAGAGGTATGTAAACATTTGCAAAATATTGTGTATTAAGGTATTCTAATATAAAAATATAATTTTGTGAGGTGTAAAAATGTTTGAATTCGGAGATAAAATAGGCATTGTTTGTTGCTCAAATGGGCAAAAATGTACATACGCAGAGAAAATCACCCATTTAAAAAATACATTAACTAAGCTAGGCTTACAGCCTGTATTCAGCGACTACATTTATGAAAAAGATGATTTTTTTAGTGGCACAGCAAAGGAACGAGCAAAAGCACTTATGGAATTTTATAAGAATGATGAAATAAAAGGTATATTTGATATTTCAGGAGGAGATCTTGCTAATGGTATATTACCATATCTTGATTATGATATAATCTCAGATAGCTCAAAGATATTTTGGGGCTACAGTGATTTAACAACAGTTATAAATGCAATTTATGCAAAAACAGGCAAAGCCTCTGTTTTGTATCAGATACGAAATTTGATATACGATCATAAAGAAAGACAAATATCAGACTTCAGCAATTCTACTATGAAAAACGGAACAGACCTGTTTGATATAAATTATAAATTTGTTCAGCAAAATAAAATAAAAGGTGTTGTAGTGGGTGGTAATATAAGGTGTTTTCTGAAATTAGCAGGAACAGAATATATGCCAGAGCTTGAAAATAAGGTGTTGCTGTTAGAAAGTCTGAACGGAGATGTTACCAGAATTGAAACATATTTATGTCAATTACAGCAGATAGGAGCCTTTGATAAGGTGTCAGGAATTATTTTAGGAACCTTCACAGAAATGGAAAAGAAGAAATTTCCTACAGTAGAAATGCTTATCAAAAAGCTAGTAAGCAAAGATATGCCGATAGTGGTAACAAAAGATATTGGACATGGAACGAATTCTAAAGCTATAGTAATAGGACAGGAAATATATTTAGAAGCATAATTAAAATACAATAACAAATGGTAAGAAGCACTTATGATATATCGTATCAATAAGTGCTTCTTGCTGTTTGCTGACTATCTAAAGATAGTAAAATACATCTGAATTATGCAAATTAAAGGCTTTATCAAATAGCCAAAGTAATTAATATATATAACTATTCTACAATTTTTTATTAAAACAATTAATTTAAGCTTAGCCTGTATTTTTTACAGTGAAATCTATAAAAATCCCTATTTTATGCGAATGCTACGATAAGTAGCATTCATTTTTTGCATTTGTAAACAGGTGTTGGTAGTGCTACCCGTGATTTTTGCGTAAGATGATATTGTCAGAACGAAATAACACAACGCAAATCAAACAATCTGATACAGACGCACGGAGGTTTTACTATGAGAGAGAAAAAGAACACAATCATCGAAGCAAAGAAGCTTAAAAAGAGCTTTCGCACAGGAGATACAGAACAGACTATTTTTGAAAATCTTGACCTTAAAATATACAAGAATGATTTTACAATAATTATGGGTTCATCGGGTGCTGGTAAATCTACACTTATGTATTCACTTTCAGGAATGGATAGACCAACAGCTGGTGAGGTTATTTTTAACGGTAAGAGGATTACAGCATTAAATGATGATAAGCTGGCTGTATTCAGAAGAAAAAATTGTGGCTTTGTTTTTCAGCAGATTTATCTGCTTGATAAGATGAGTCTTATGGATAATGTACTTACAGCAAGTGCCTTGTCGGGTGAAAGCAAGAAGGAGTCGATAAAGCGTTCAAAGGAGCTTTTTGAGCTTGTAAACATTCCAGAGATAACACGCAAGAAATTCCCTTCACAGGTTTCAGGTGGTGAGGCTCAGAGAGCAGGCATTGTAAGAGCAGTAATAAACAAACCCGAGGTTCTGTTTGCAGACGAGCCTACAGGTGCGTTAAACTCAAACAACTCAACAGCAGTGCTTGATGTTTTCACTAAGCTACACAGCGAGGGACAGAGCATTATAATGGTAACTCACGACAAGAAAACAGCACTTAGGGGAAACCGTGTGCTATATGTAAGAGATGGTAAAATCTATGGTGAGTGTGACCTTGGAATTTACACAGAGGATAGCAAGGAAAGAGAAGCACGTCTTAATAGCTTTTTAACTGAGATGGGGTGGTAATATGAGCAAAATATTAAATCAGATTTTATACAACCTGAAAAAGGATAAATCTTCATTTGTATCCTTTGGAATAATCATAATGATAACAGCCTTGATTTTAAACTGTGCTACAGTTTTAATGCTACAGGTAGATACAGCGTATGAAGAAAAGCTTGTTAAGCTAAATACAGCCTCAGTAAATGTGGTTATTCCAGAAATTCAGAATACAAATGAGCTTGAAAAAAGCATAAATGAAATCGACAGCGTTAAAAAAACAGAGAGTCACAAGGCTGTTTTTTCAGAAGCAACTGTTAAGGATTTTAATGGAACAGACTTTTCAATGAATACTATGTTTTATAGCATCGACAGCAAGCGTGCACTAAACTGCTTTGAGCTAGTGTCAAAGACTGAAAACACTGTTGAAAACCCAATCTATATCCCATTATATGTGGCACAGTTTGGGGGCTTTGAGTTGAATGATGAAATTATTTATGTAATAGACGGCAAGACACACACATTTACTGTAGCAGGCGTCATAGAGGAAATGCAGTATGGTAACTATGGCTCAGCTCTATTGTGTGCTTACCTACCAGAAAAGGAATTTGAAAAGCTTGCAGAAGAATTTAATGACAAAAATGTTGTTGAATATTCAATGAGCCTTGCCAGTGGTTCAAATATTGATAGTACAAAAGAGGATATAAGCAAAAAGCTAGAGGATAAGGGTGTGATGATGCTATCAAGCCTTGACAGCGAAAGCGTAAAGGGTGCACGTACAATGGTTTGTGATTTGCTCATCTTAATTCTGATTGCATTTGCACTTATTATACTTGCAGTCAGCGTATTTTTGAGTAACTTCAGAGTTAAGAATGCTATCGAGTCAGAAATAGTTAATATGAGCGTGCTTAAGGCTTTAGGCTATACAAGTGGTCAGATAGTAGCAGGTATTACATTGCCTTACGCTTTTGTTTCATTGCTATTCGCAATGCTTGGAGTTGGTTTATCCTACCTGCTATTGCCAGTGCTTTCAACAGTGCTTACAGTTCAGTCAGGCTTTTCATTCAATATCAGCTTTGATTTACTAAGCCTTATAGGCGTAGCAGTTATTCTTTCAGGTGTGGTTGCCTTCTTTACATTTGTATCAGCAAGAAAAATAAAGAAAACACAGCCTATTGATGGTTTAAGAGGTAATTCCAGTTCAAAGCATAGCAAGAAAAATCTTTTACCACTTGAAGATACTAAGGGTAATACTCAAGCCTTACTGGTAATAAAGCAGATTTTCACTTGCAAAAAGCAGAATGTAATGCTGTTTTTAGTTTGCTTTGTACTAACTGTATTAATAGCCTTTTCGGGTACACTTTTCTACAATGTAGCAATAAAGCCAGATAATTTTATGTCTGCTTTATCAGACGAGGTTCCTGATGTTATCATTATTCCACAGAATAAAAGTGAAAACAAGCTTTTAACTGTGCTGAATGACGACAAACAAGTGGAAAATGCATTGAAATATATGTCTGGTAGTGTTAAAATTAAGGATAAAGCAGTTACCTCCTTTGCCTGCGAGGATTTTACTAAGGTAAGAAATGATGTGTGCTATATTGGCAAAAACCCAGAAAAAGCAGACGAAATTGCATTAGGTAGTGTATTTGAAGCAGAATATAAAATTGGTGACACAGTCAGTGTAAAGCTTAAAGACACAACAAAAAGCTTTAAGGTAACTGGATTTGTACAGAGTGTAAATCTACAGGGTGAGCTTTGCGAGCTTAGCCTGAATGGATATATGAGTCTTTGCGAAGCTGAGGCTACACCGTCTGTTTATGTGTACTTAAACAACCCAGCCAATGCAGAAAGGCTTGCTGAGGAATACAAAAGCGAACATTCAGAAATCGTAGCTGATACAGTGAATTCCTATAAGCTACAGCAGGAAGCTCAGAATATGTATATGAGCATAACAGTTATTCTTGTAGCTGTAATTTTTGTAGTGACAATTCTTATTGTCCTGTTCATTCTATATATAGTAATCAAGTCGTTGCTAGTAAAAAGAAGACAGGAATTAGGAATATATAAGGCAATGGGCTACACAAGCTCACAGCTGATTTTACAAACAGCAGGCTCTTTTATGCCAGTATCAATTATAGCAATAGTACTTTCAAGTGTTATGGCACTGTTCTATATGCCTTGTATCTATCAGTTTGTTTTCGAAGCATTAGGAGTTATGAAAAATAACATTGAAATTTCATTTGGATTTTTAATGCTGTTTGCAGTAGCTCAGATTATTATTAACATTATAATAAGTATTATTTTATGTATGCCAATAAGAAAAATATCAGCATACGCACTAATTAAGGAATAAGAAAAGGTGATTAAAATGGATTTTGGTGATAAATTAAAGCAGTACAGATTAAACGAAGGACTTTCTCAGGAGCAATTAGCAGAAAAAATCGGCGTGTCACGTCAGGCAATAACAAAGTGGGAGACTAAGCGTGGTCTCCCAGATGTAGAAAATATGATTATCCTTGCAGAGATTTTTAAGCTTACCCTTGATGAGCTTGTGCTTGCAGAGGTTAAAAAGCAGGAGGAAAAGCCAGTAATTTTTGAGAGTGAAACAGTTTACGACATCGACACACAAAAGCATTTTGATATAAATTTAGGTGGTGCAAGAAGAATCACCTTGAAAACAGGTGTTGATGAAAAAATACACATCAGACTTTCTTCTGAAACTCTCTCTGACGTTGCTTCTCTTTTCAAGGTTAAGCTTGATGAAAAGAAAAACAAGCTGGATGTTGACCTTTTAAATAAAAAGGGAGTTAGCCGATTTGAAACACAGGAAAGTGTGGATATTACACTGATACTTCCAGAAAAATTCACAGAGCATACAGAGGTAAGTGCAAGCGTAAAGGAGCTTTTCTTGGAGGATTTACGCCTTAGCAGACTTGAATACGATGGTGACGCAGAAAGGGTTTATATCCGTGATACAGAGGGTAGTATAGAGCTTACATCAAAAACAGACTACGAAATTTTAATTTCTGGCAATTGTACACAGCTTGATGTAAATCAATTCAAAGCAAAGACAATTGTTCACCTTAAAGATACAGATAACTATAAGCTTTTGAACAATGGTAAAAGGTGCAATATTATCACTCGCAAAAACGGAGAAATAATCGAGCTTGAAGAAAACGAAAACGCACAGAATACAATAAGCATATCAGGTATTTTCTCTGAGCTGATTGTTGAGGTTGAGCAATAACTCTGAGTTTAACGAGGTAAAAGAAATGATAGAAATCAGATATGTTCATCAGAGGATAAGGAATTCTGGTATAGCCTTGACAAACATCTGCCAGAGCAGGAATTTGATAATAAGGTTAATAATAAAAGAGGCTATGTTTTGTTAGATGATAATAAAACAATCGGATTGTTACGATATAATCTTTTCTGGGATAACACACCATTTTGTACAATGCTGTTTATTGATTGGAATTATCACGGAAAGGGCTATGGAAGTAAGCTTATGGAGCATTGGGAAAATGATATGAAATCGCAAGGCTATGGTATGCTTTTAACCTCTACACAGGTTGATGAAGAGGCACAGCATTTTTATAGAAAGCTAGGCTATAAGGATTGTGGTGGCTTTGTTATAGATGTTAAAGGGTATGAGCAACCAATGGAGATGTTTATGATAAAAAGCCTTAATGATTAAACTCATATAAAATAAAACACCAATTTTATTAAACGCTTATCTTTTTTGTTCGAAGCAATAAAAATAATGAGTGTCAACCATAAAATGCTTATATATTCTCCTTGTAATAGATTTAATTCTGATTACAAGGAGAATTTTTTATATCGTATTGTATATTTGAGCAATATATTTTTAAAAAGTTATGAACACTATGAAAATTTGCAGAAAAGTCCTTTAATTTTCCCACAAGTTTTGTTATAATTAACTTGACTTCATATAAAAGGTGGTATTATATATGAAAGGGCATACAGATTATAAAGTATCTCTAGCTAAAGTATCAAAGGAATTACAACTGGAGGTTGTTTATACACCGTCAGATTTAAATGAGCTTTATGTAAAATCTCCTGATGTTATTCGTCCTGGTATTGCACTTACGGGGTATCTTGAATTTTACAATCCTGATAGAATTATGGTGTTAGGCAATACAGAGTACGCTTATCTGAAAAGATTCGCAAGTGAACAGCGTACCTATGTACTTAATAATATTTTACAGCGTAATCCTCCTGCTGTAATTGTAGCGAGAAATTTAGAGGTGCTCGACGAGCTTTTGAAGGTTGCCAAAATATGCGAGGTTCCTATTTTGCGTTCAGATGAGTCAACCTGTGCGTTGATAGCTGCCTTAATTTCACATCTTAATGTTGAGCTTGCTCCAAGAATAACACGTCATGGTGTACTTATAGAGGTTTATGGTGAAGGTGTTTTACTAACAGGTGATAGTGGTGTAGGTAAAAGTGAAACTGCCATTGAGCTTATAAAGCGTGGTCATAGATTAATAGCAGATGACGCTGTTGAAATCCGTAAGGTTTCAAGCAAAACTCTTGTTGGTAGCTCTCCTGAGAATATCAGACACTTTGTCGAGCTTCGTGGTATTGGTATAATTAATGCCCGTAGAATTTTCGGTATGGGCTCTGTAAAGATTACCGAAAAAATAGATATGGTAATCACACTTGAAAACTGGGATAAATCAAAGGTTTATGACCGTATGGGTATTGATAATGAATATACGGAAATACTAGATGTAGAGGTGCCAATACTCACTATTCCTGTAAAGCCT
The DNA here is from genome assembly GCA_036309525.1 of Acutalibacteraceae bacterium. Taxonomy (GTDB): domain Bacteria; phylum Bacillota; class Clostridia; order Oscillospirales; family Acutalibacteraceae; genus CAG-964. The sequence continues at coordinate 39,493 of JAXJTP010000168.1, forward strand.
GGTAGAAATTTGGCTATAATTATAGAGGTTGCTGCTATGAATAATCGTCAAAAGAAAATGGGCTATAATGCAGCACAGGAGCTTCTGGCTAATCTGGGTATGGATATTGGAGTAGAGGATAATAAAAAGATAATTGAATGGTAAAATAAAAATAACGAGGTGTTTATTTAATGCAGATTATTGCTGATACACATACACATACAATAGCATCTACTCACGCTTTTTCTACTGCACAAGAGATGATAAAATCAGCGTCAGAAAAGGGTCTATATGCTATTGCTCTTACTGACCATGGCTATAATATGCCTGGTGCACCCAAAAATGGAGAGTGGTTTTTTGATTGCTTAGGTGCCATACCAGCATATATGTACGGTGTGCGTGTGCTGAAGGGTGTTGAGGCAAATGTAAGTAATTATGCAGGTGCTCTTGATATTCCTGATGATACTCTAAAAAAATTAGAATGGGTTGTTGCTTCTATGCATACCCTTACTATCGAGGGAGACTCTACAATAGAAAGCTGTACTAATGCGTGGCTTTCTATCGCAGAAAATCCATATGTAAAGGTAATAGGTCACAGTGGAACACCATATTTTAAATATGATTACGAAAGTGTTATTCCGGTTTTCGGCAAAAATGGTAAGCTAGTAGAAATAAATAACAACACCTTTAAAAACCGTAAAAGCTCAGCTGAAAACTGTATAGAAATAGCTAAAATCTGTAAAAAAACAAACACAAGAATAATAGTGAATTCAGACGCACACTTTTCTACAGCTGTGGGTGATATGGAAGATGCAGTAAAAATGCTTAAAGAAATTGATTTTCCTGAAAAGCTTATTGTAAACAGCAGTGTAGAAAACTTTAAATCATATCTAAAGGAACAGAATATATATTTTTGATATTAATATAATTTTAAAAAGGAGATTTAATTATGCAATGGATTTTTTTTATTGTTATAGTGTTTATTTTAGCTATAGCATTTTCAAGAGGTGCTAATGACCATTACCACGCAGGTGGAGGTATGTTTAAAAACAGTGAATATAATCTTAATGAGAAAGAAAAAAACATATCTGATGTTGAGTATTTTAACAGAGAAGGAAAAATGAAATAATTATAAATAATGAAACTATCTCAATATATCGGAGGCAATATGTATAATATTGAAAATGTGCTTGATATAGCCCGTAAAAACGGCTTTGACATAAAAGAAAATGAAAGTATGAGCAAGCATACTACCTTTAAAATAGGTGGTAATGCTCAGGCTTTAATAACTGTAACAACTAACGAAGGCTTAATTGATATTCTGAAAAAATGCAAGGAAGATGAGGTTCCTGTTTTTATCCTTGGTAAGGGCTCTAATTTGCTTGTATCAGATAACGGTATAGACGGAATAGTTATTAAGCTAGACGGTGTTTTCAGCCAGATAAAAATGTTAGACGATGAAACAATATGCTGTGGCACTGGTGTAAGCCTTGCCAAGCTTTGTAGCTATGCTCGTGAGCATAGCCTTAGTGGTCTTGAGTTTGCATGGGGTATCCCTGGCAGTGTTGGTGGTGCTGTATATATGAATGCAGGTGCATACGGTGGAGAAATGAAGGATGTTCTTCTATCCTGCACACATATAGACACAAGCAACACAGTAGGCACTCTAAATGCAGATGAGCTGGATTTAGGCTACAGACATAGTGTATATAGTGAAAATAGCTATATAATCACATCAGCTACAATAAAGCTACAAAAGGATTCGTCTGTTGAAATAAGAAACAGAATGAATGATTATATGACTCGCAGAAAAGATAAACAGCCTGTTGAATATCCAAGTGCAGGTAGTGTTTTTAAAAGACCACAGGGTTATTTTGCAGGTGCACTAATACAAGAGGTAAATCTTAAGGGTAAGCAAATTGGTGGTGCACAGGTAAGCGAAAAGCACGCAGGCTTTATTATAAACAAAGGTAATGCAACCTGTAAAGATGTTCTTGAGCTTGTAAACTTTATTCAGCAAAGAGTTAAAGCAGAAACAGGAATAGATTTAGAATGTGAGATAAAGCCAGTAGGAAAGCTATAAAACAAATCATAATGTTGCGAATATAAAAAGTGAGGCTAGTAAAATGGATTTTATAATTGTATTAGGATTATCAGGAGCAGGTAAATCAAGTGCACTACATACACTGGAGGATATAAATTATTATTGTATAGATAATATCCCACCAGCTATGATTTCCACCTTTTACGAGCTTAGCAAAAATTCCTCTGACCCTAAGCTGTCGAAAATTGCAGTTGTTACAAATATAAGAGATACATCTGACTACAAAGAGCTTAACAATGCACTGCAACAGCTAAAGCTTGAGAACGCAACATATAGAATGCTGTTTCTTGATAGCAGTGATGATGTGCTTATTACAAGGTATAAGCAAACCCGAAGAAAGCACCCACTGCTTGATGCCTGCAACGGCTCAACAAGTCAATGTGTAGCACTAGAAAGAGAACTGCTTAGCCATATTCGCCAACGTTCAGATTATGTTATAGACAGCACACTTTTAAGTGCCACACAGCTTAAGGAGAGAGTATCAAAGCTGTTTATAGATGACGAAAGACGAGGTATAACAGTGTCCTGTATGTCATTCGGCTTTAAATATGGCATACTTAACGAAGCAGATTTGGTTTTTGATGTGCGATGTCTTAAAAATCCATACTATATCGACGAGCTACGCCCACAAACAGGAGAGGATAAGGCAGTACGAGATTTTGTTATGGATAGTGAAGAAAGTCAAACATTATATAACAAAATAGTTGATTTTATAGAGTATTCATTGCCACTTTACGAAAAAGAGGGAAAAAGCCAGATAACAATAGGTATAGGCTGTACAGGTGGTCATCATCGTAGTGTTACCTTTGCAATTCTGCTTTATAATCATCTTACAAAGAATGGATACAGAACTGTAATTCACCACAGAGACATACACAAGGCATAAGCAGGAGAGTAGAAATGTCCTTTTCATCAGATACTAAAAAAGAGCTGTGCAAAACGTACAGCGATAATATAAACGAAAATATTGCAGAAAGCTACGGCTTATTGCTTTTTTGCAGAAAGTTCACACCAAAGGAGCTTAGCTTTACAACAGAAAGCTACTCTGTTGCCAGTAGAGTATGCGAGCTTTTAAGCAGTAGCTTTGGCATTATAGTTGAACAAGCCTCATCACTTACAGGCAGGCACGGTGGTGGAAAAATCTTTACAATTACAATTCCACTAGAAAGCGACTGCAAAAAATTATATACATACTTTGGATATACAGGTAACGAAGTGAATCACAGAATAAATCGTGCCATAACAGCCGACGAAAACTGTGCTTCTGCTTTTTTGCGTGGAGCATTTTTAAGCTGTGGCTCTATAAATAATCCCGAAAAGGATTATCACCTTGAATATTCTGTACCATACAAGCACCTTTGTAATGATTTATTAAAGGTAATAGAGGATGTTGAACAGCTTGATTTTTCCTTTAAGCTTATAGAGCGTAAAGGTAGTTATATTGCATACCTGAAGGATAGCGAGAAAATTTCAGATTTTCTTGCTTTTATAAATGCACCACTTGCTTCTATGGAAATAATGAATACAAAAATTTTAAAGGAATATCGCAACAATATAAACAGAAAGGTTAATTCTGAGGTTGCTAATATAAAGAAAACAATAGCTGCTTCTATGGAGCAGATTTCAGCTATAGAAAAAATTAGAGATACAATAGGGTTAGAAAGCCTTAACGATGATTTGAAAGAGCTTGCACAGCTAAGGCTTGATAATCCAGATTTATCATTAAGAGCATTAGGAGAAATGCTTGTTCCACCTATAAGCCGTAGTGGAGTTAATCATAGAATGAAAAAGCTATTGGAAATAGGTAAATAAAATTACGGAGTGATAATATGAGAAATTTTGACAATCGTCAAAATAAAGACAGAAATTTCGATAATTTTAATAATCAAAACCACGATAGCTACGGTGGCTACAACAACTATTATAACAATAGTGATTACTATAACAGTAACAGCAATAATTATAATGGCGATAGCAACTATTACAATAATAGCAATTCATCAAATAGTGTTTTTGAAAATATCTCTGATAATCGTATTTACGACTATGGCTATAACAAAAGCTCAAAAAGAATTGAAGAATTTTATAAACACAAAAAGAAAGAGAATAGAAAAAATATCCTGCTATTTTTTACTATTTTAATTATACTTGTTGCATTTGGTGCTTATTTAATTATTGGATACTATCTTCAAAGTACTGGAGTTCCAAGTGAAACAATGCGAAATTATGAAAAGATTTTCCCAGGATTTACGTGTTTAATCGGTTTAGGTCTTATGGTAATTCCACCAATCAATAAATACATAAAAAAGAAACACTGTAGACATTTACTTAAAGCTACTGTTGTAGAGCTTAAGAGTGGATATGATAATGAGGGACATAGGGTATATAAACCAGTGTATGATTTTTATTATAAAGGGCAGATATATCATGTAGAAGATAGCAGTGCAAGAAATTTTTCACTGCCAACAGTAGGTTCTCAAATTGATATGCTTATAAACGAAGATGATCCTTATGAATTTTATGTTGAATTCAAAATGGGGGATTTCTTTTATATGGTAGGAGGACTTATGTTTTTTGTCACTTCTTTACTTTTCTTAATTTCCGGGTTTAAGCCAATGGGTATCTGAAAACAAAAAAATGACTGAATGTTTTGCTGATGTGAGGCAAGCTCAAGCGAAAAAACGTAGAGCCACTGTCGTACTTCTAAATCTTAAAGAACTACCTGAATCTTCATTATACGGATATCCTTTTTATCTGGCAGTTATAAAGGATAATCCTGCTGATATTTCTATTGGCGTATATGATAAGCATATACAAGAGGATGCTTCAAGTGAAAACGCTACTACAATAGCTACAGAGAACGCTACTTTAAATATTTAATATAAAGGGATGTGTAACGTGGGTATATTTGATAAGCGTACAGATACAGAAAAAGAAATAAGTGAATTTTATAATAAGCCAAAGCTTATAATAGAAATTGGTAAAGAGAATAAGCAAGAAGAAACAAACAAGGAGTATAATACAAATATTCAATACAAATATAACAAAGCATATATTAGAGCTGTTGAAAAATTTAAAGAAGCAAAATCTAAAACTCGCAAGAGAGATGTACGTTTTATCTCAACTATAATGATAATAATATTTAGTATGTTTTTTGGGAGTATGATTATTGCAAAGAATTCAAGCAGAATTGACGTTATGGCACTCCTTATGAGCACGCTTGCACCTTTTATGATAGGGGTATTTTTATTAATAGGCTTTGGAATGATGTTTATTCCAAAAATAGAATCAAATAAAAAGAAAAAGCGTTGCACACAGCCTGTAAAAGCAACTGTTTTAAATATAGAAAAGCGATATAATGGCACAGATTCTAATGGTAATAAGTCGTATGAGTATATTTATACATATCAATATTTCTACTTAGGTAAAGAGTATTTTATTGTTACAAAGGAATCTAAAAGGGGTATTCCTACAGTAGGCGAAGAAATAGATATTCTTATAAATCACAATGACCCCGAGGATTATTTTATAGAGAATAAACTAAAAGCTATTATTTATTTTATTTTTGGCCTGTATTGGATTGGTATAACTATAACTGTGGCAGGTATTATGTTTGCTAGCTATTATTAGTTGATATATAGCATATCTGGTTTACAGAATAAGCTGATAGATAAAACTATAAAGTACAATGCAAAGGCTATTATAAATACAGATTTAAAATATTATATGTGGTAATAAAGAGTGCAAAAAAGAAATTATAAAAAGTATATTTAAATAACTGACTGTTGAAGGATATGAATAATATGGGTTTTTTAGACAAGCGTTCAGACACAGAAAAGGAAATAAGTGAGTATTACGAAAACCGTAATCAGCAAATAAATAATGGGGATATAAATGCACAAGGAATAACAGGTGATGGGTTAAACACAGCTATTCAGCGTGCAACTCAAGAAGACTATGATAGGGCTACTAAGAGATTAGTTAAAGAAAAATCTATAAGGGCAAAATTATCGTATGTTAAATTGTTTTTTATCGTTATCTTTATTGCGTCGATTGTAATTATTCCTAGACTTGAAATTTTACCTCCTGAAGTAGGGTTTATTATTATTTTAGTATTATTAGTCTTAGCATGTTGGAATATAAGATTTGGTTCAACCATAATATCAAAAACAAAAAGAAAACGCTGCAAATATCCTGTAAAAGCAAAGCTTGAAGATGTAAAAAAGGAATCTTTTAGTAAGGTGGTAACAGTAATTGAGTATGTTTTTACATACAAATATGTATATTCTGGCAAAGAATATATTCTTAAGGCAGATAAAGCTTTTGGTAAAACTTTTCCTAAGGTTGGTGATGAAATACAAATCTTTATAAACGAAAATAATCCTGAGGACTATTGTGTGTAGAAGAAAAAGCTTGAGCGATAGTGATGCTGATTTTTTGTATTATATTTTTTATCGGTATTTTGTTAGTAATTGTAATAAACTTTTTTGAAGCTGTACTATTTTTTACTTTAATATATATATAGAAAAATGATTAATAAGAATATTGAAATAATTAATTATGAAAGGATATGTAAAGTATGAGTTTTTTAGACAAGCGTACAGACACAGAAAAGGAAATAAGTCAGCTTCATAAAAAGCCAAAGTTTACAATAGAAATTGGGCGTGAGGCTAAAAAAACAGACGCTGATTTTAACACAAATACGGAACACGAATACAAACCAGAATATATCAGGGCTGCTAAAAGATTTGCTGAACAGGGAGCTAATAGCAAAAATATAGCTATACGCTATGCTTTACTTATAATAGCAATAGTAGCTGTCATATTTGTTGTTATGATAGTTCTTTCAAGGTGTTTAAGTGAGTCTGATTTTGAAACATTACTTATGTATGTATTTATGCCCGTTGTATTTGGAGTCTTTTTACTATTTGGCTTTGCACTTATGTTTATTCCAAAAATAGAAGCAAAGAAAAATAGAGAGCGTTGTAGGTATCCTGTAAAAGCAAAAATTTTAAATATAAAAAGGCGATATGTTCGTGCAACGGAAGATGGACGTAATATATATATACTTTTACATATCAATATTTCTATTTAGGCAGAGAGTATTTTATTGTTAGAAAACAAGGTGGAGGAGAAATACTTAAAGTGGGTGATGAAATAGATATGTTTATAAATGAAAATGATCCCGAGGATTATTATATAAAAGATAAAATATATGAGGTTTTCCATTTTATTATGGGTCTTAATTTGATTTTTTGGACTACAATTGCAATAATTTGTACACTTTTAAGTTATTAGTTTAATATTTTTAATAAAAGCTAAAGAGGTGATAATAATGTCGTTTGTTCATTTACATGTGCATAGCGAATACAGCTTGCTAGACGGTGCCTGTAGAACAAGCAAGCTGATAGATACAGCTATAAAGCATAATGCAAACGCTGTGGCTATTACAGACCATGGCAATATGTATGGTGCAGTTGATTTCTATAAAGAGGCTGTAAAAAAGGGTATTAAGCCTATAATAGGGTGCGAGGTATATATGGCTACACGCAGTCGCTTTGACAAGGCAACCGAGTACGACCGTCATAATTATCATCTTGTTTTGCTTTGCAAAAATAATACAGGCTATCAAAATTTAATCCAGCTTGTATCAAAAAGCTGGACAGAGGGCTTTTATGGTAAGCCACGAATAGATAAAGACCTTCTCGAAAAGCACCACGAGGGCTTAATATGTCTTTCAGCCTGCCTTGCAGGAGAAATCCCACAGAATTTATTGCGTGGAGATTACACAAAGGCAAGAGAGCTTGCAAATTATTACAGCAAGCTATTCGGTAAAGAAGATTTTTATCTGGAAATTCAAAATCACGGAATAAAAGAACAGCTTGTAGTGTTACCACAGCTTATCCAGCTTTCAGAAGAAACAGGAATTGAGCTAGTAGCAACCAACGACTGCCACTATATTAATAAATCAGATAGTGAAATACAGAATATTTTACTATGTATACAAACAAACCACACTATAAACGATGATGATAAAATGGAATTCCAAACAGATGAATTCTATTTTAAAACAGAGGAGGAAATGCTCAGGATTTTTTCCTCTGTACCTCAGGCAGTAAGCAATACACAGGCTATAGCCGACAAATGTAACGTTTCGTTTGAGTTCGGAGTAACAAAGCTACCACATTTTGATGTTCCAAATAATCAGAATCACTTTGAATATTTTCGCAACGAGTGTTATAAAGGACTTTATAAGCACTATGGCAATTCACCAGAGCAGTCAATAATAGACAGGCTTGAATACGAATTAAAAATAGTAAATCAAATGGGCTATGTTGACTATTATCTTATAGTTAATGATTTTATACAGTATGCAAAATCAAACGGAATACCAGTTGGTCCAGGCAGAGGCTCGGGTGCCGGTAGCTTGGCTGCGTATTGTATTGGAATAACAGGAATAGACCCTATAAAATATAATTTGCTTTTTGAAAGATTTTTAAATCCAGAGCGTGTAAGTATGCCAGACTTTGATATAGATTTCTGTACCGAACGCAGACAAGAGGTTATCGACTATGTTGTAAGAAAATATGGTGCAGACCATGTTGCACAGATAATTACCTTTGGTACAATGGCAGCAAGAGGAGCTATAAGAGATGTAGCCAGAGCAATGGCTATGCCATATAGCACAGCTGATGCAGTAGCAAAGCTTGTACCAAACGAGCTACATATTACACTGGAAAAGGCTCTGGAAATCTCATCAGATTTAAAAAACAGATACGATACAGACTACGAGGTGCATAAGCTTATAGATACAGCAATGGCTATTGAGGGTACACCACGACATGCCTCTAAGCACGCTGCCGGTGTAGTTATTACAGAAAAGCCTGTAAGCGAATATGTGCCACTTGCAAAGAACGATGACGCTGTGGTTACACAGTTTACAATGACAACTCTTGAAGAGCTAGGTTTACTTAAAATGGATTTCCTAGGACTGCGAAATCTAACAGTTATTCACGATGCCGAAGCGATGATAAGGCAGGTAAATCCAGCTTATGACGAGGCACTGATAAGTGACAAAGACCCTATGGTTTTCAAAATGCTTTCTCAGGGCTATTCAGAGGGTGTATTCCAGTTTGAAAGTGGAGGAATGAAAAGTGTATTAACACAGCTAAAGCCAGAAAGCTTAGAGGATTTAATAGCTGTAATTTCATTATATCGCCCTGGTCCTATGGATTCTATCCCGAAATATATCGACAACCGACATAATCCGTCTAAGGTAACCTATAAACACCCACTTTTAAAGGATATATTAGAGGTTACATATGGCTGTATTGTATATCAGGAGCAGGTAATGCAGATTTTCAGAAGTCTTGCAGGCTACTCACTTGGTAGAGCTGATATAGTAAGACGAGCGATGTCTAAAAAGAAAAAGGATGTTATGGAGCGTGAGCAGGATATTTTTATTAATGGTCTTGTTGACGAAAACGGTAATATTCTTGTAGAGGGCTGTTTAAGACGTGGCGTGGATAAAGCAACTGCTACTTCTATTTACGCAGAAATGGAGAGCTTTGCCTCATACGCATTTAATAAATCTCACGCTGCAGCATATGCAACAGTTTCGTATAAAACAGCATGGTTAAAATGTCATTATCCAAAGGAGTATATGTCTGCATTGCTTACATCGGTGCTTGACAATTTCAGTAAGCTTGCAAGCTATACAGAGGAGTGTGCAAGACTAAACATAAAGGTTTTACCTCCACATGTAAATTATAGTTCACTTGCATTTACAGTTAATAATGATGATATTCGTTTTGGATTAATGGCTGTAAAAAATCTTGGCAAGGGCTTTATTGAGAATATTATTGAAGAACGCAAAAATGGACTTTTCACATCTTTTTACGACTTCTGCAAAAGATTATATGGTAAAAATATGAATTCACGTGCTTTAGAAAGTCTTATAAAATGTGGAGCTCTTGATAACTTAGGTAATAATCGACGTGAAATGATAAGCTCTGTAAAAAATGTACTTGAAAGCTGTGAATATAACTATCGTTACAGCAGTGCAGGTCAGCTAAGTCTGTTTGACTCAGAAACACAGGAGGATACAATACAGCAAACAATAATTAAGCTTGAGGATTTTACTATAAATGAAAAGCTTGCAATGGAAAAAGAGGTTGCTGGTATGTATTTATCTGGTCACCCTATGAATGAATACGAGGATGTACGCAAGGCAATAAAAGCAGATAAAATAATAAGGCTTGCAAATGCTGACGAAAACAAACGCTACAAAGATGGAGATAAAGTAAATGTTCTTGGTGTAATCTCAAACGTAAAGGTGCGTACAACTAAAAATAATCAAACAATGGCTACTGCTGTTATAGAGGATAAAACAGGCAGTATAGAGGTGCTTATTTTTCCACAGGTACTAAGCATAAGTGGCAGACTTCTTACAGAGGGTGCAGTTGTAAAAATGTTTGGCTCACTAAGCGTAAGAGAGGACGAAAAACCGAAAATACTCTGCAACGAGCTTGTAACGATAAATCAAGTTGTAGAATTACTTAAAAATAAAAAACAAACCAATACTACAGCAAAGCCTGAGAAAAATCAGGAAACACCACAAACAGATAAAAATACATATGAAAAAAAGCAACATATACTTTACTTAAAGGTAGACAACCTGCAAAGCGAAAAATACCTGAAGGTAAAAAATGTGTTGGAGATTTTTGCAGGTAATACACAGGTTGTATTCAAGGTAACAGACACCAATCAAAAGCTACGAGCACCACGCAGTTTATGGGTAATGCTTAATGAGCCTATGGTTAATGAGCTTAAATATATTCTTGGTGATGACTCTGTTTTTATTTCATAAAATATTCTGTTATAAAATTCAAGGAAATAATTGAAAATTCTTATTAATGAATTTATAATATTCTATATAAATTACAGTTTGGGAGGCTGAATAAAATGGCAGAAAAGGCTATCGCAATATTAACCAGTGGAGGAGACGCACCGGGAATGAATGCTGCTGTGCGTGCAGTAGCAAGAGCAGCACTAAGCAGAGGTATGCGTTGCATAGGTGTACGCAGAGGCTACAATGGCTTGCTTAATGGTGATGTTTTTGAAATGAACCTTCGTTCAGTTTCAGATGTTATCCATAGAGGTGGTACAATCCTATATACAGCAAGAAGTGACGAATTTGCAACTCCTCAGGGCTTTAAGCGTGCCGCAGATACCTGTAGAAATCTTGGTGTAGAGGGTGTTGTAGTAATCGGTGGAGATGGCTCCTTAAAGGGTGCAAGAGCATTAACTAACGAGGGTGTACTTTGTGTAGGAATTCCAGGTACAATAGATAATGACCTTGCTTGCAGTGAATATACAATCGGCTTTGATACAGCAATGAATACAGCTATGGAAATGATAGACAGTATTCGTGACACAGCACAGTCACACGACCGTTGCAGTGTTATAGAGGTAATGGGCAGAAGATGTGGCGATATTGCATTGCAGACAGGTATAGCAGTAGGTGCAACAGCTATATTAGTACCAGAAAGAGAATTTGACATCGACAAGGATGTTATCGAAAGAATGATAGCAACACAAAAAACAGGCAAAAAGCATTTTATTGTAATTGTAGCCGAGGGTGTTGGCAATTCAGCAGAAATTACAAAGTACATCGAAGAAAAAACAGGAGTAGAAACAAGACTTACTGTTTTAGGTCATGTACAGCGTGGTGGCAGACCTAGCTTGCGTGACAGAGTAGTTGCAAGTGCTATGGGTCATAAGGCAGTTGAGCTATTAACACAGGGTATAGGCAACAGAGTAGTAGCTATGACAAATGGAAAAATCGTAGATTACGACATAACAGAGGCTCTCGACAGAAAAAGAGTTTTCGACGAAGAGCTTTACAACATAGCATTAGATATTTCAATTTAAAGCAAAGCAGGGCTTATCGTTATGAGCGATAAACCCTGCTTTTTTACCCGTAAAACAATACCAACCTACTTAACAATTACTATACCATTCTTATACTCCATACTACAAGGCTGTATGCTTTTGGTAAAGGTGTAATAAATATCGGTTGCTCTGGCTTCAAGTGCCAGAGCTTTTTTGGCTTGCTCAGAAATATTCTCAGGTAGATTTGTCAGCTTTGTTATCACTGGTAATAAAGCTGTATTTTTCATTGTGCTTAGTATTTCTGCACCGTTTTTGTTAAAGCCCAGTATTCTTATATACTGTGGCGAAGCCTTTGTATAATCCTCTGTAATATCAAGCAGGCACGAAATAATTAATCTTCTTATTCGTGCATAGGTGTATCGCTTTGATTTTGTAGCCTCTATTATCTCACTGATACTATTACTGTTACGAATAGCATTATATAATCTATTTTCTAAGCCCTCGCTTACATCAGCTATTTTCGCAATATCCGTAATGCTCATTTCTCTTAGCTTAAGCATAATTCCACGCATATTTTCCTCCAACATTGCAAGCTCACCGTTATTTATAGCTTTCTGTAAAAGCTCGTTGCAATTTTCGGGTATATAATCAGAAACATCACTGTTGTTACCTAATAGCTTGCGTATATTGCTGGCACTTGCAAGCTCAGATGAAATTTCTGTACTGTTGTGGCTGTCGCCCTTGCGTTTAATTGTGAAAGGCTCAATATCAGAGTCTATTTCCTTTAGTGCCTTTATATATTCAATTCCAAGCACATTATTTGGCGAGTTCATTATATTACTTAGTTCACTGTTAATGCTTTCTATGGTTTTATTAAGTGCATTAGGGTAGCTTATGCCCTTTGCAATCTCTGCTTTGAAAAGGGAGTTGAACTCATCAGAGCTACTTATATCGGCTACCGATATAAGCTTATCCTTGTTTCCACATTCACTTGCAAAGGCTAGTTTGCTTACACAGCCCATTTTATCAGCTATACCTACTCCACCCTTTGCAAAAACCTGTGCATTAGCAACGGCATAGGGTAGAGGTAATTCTACAACAAGGTCTGCACCATTGTTAAGTGCCATTTCGGTTCTTATTTTTTTAGAAAGCACAGCAACATCTCCACGCTGTACATAGTTACCACTCATTATAGCAGTTATATGTGTTGCTCCGTTTTCTCTACAGGAGTCAATTAGAAATTTATGTCCTTTATGAAATGGGTTAAATTCGCTTATTATAGCATAGTTGTTCAAAATAATAACCCCTCCTTTAAATTTATTTGTCAAAAAGGTTGAATTTGTTGGCTTTTTGTACTATTATATAATAGTAGTTGTACAATAGCAACGAAAATTTAACTCTAAGGAGAATAAATGCAATGATGATTTTAGTTATTAACGCAGGTAGCTCATCTTTAAAGTATCAGCTATTCGATATGGACCACGAGAAGGTTCTTTGTAAGGGTAACTGTGAAAGAATTGGTCTTGAAAAGAGCGTTATCGGTCATAAAACAAGTGATGGTAAACAAATCGAAAAAGAAATAGCTATGCAAAACCACAAGGACGCTTTTATGCAGGTTAATGCAATGCTTACAGACGATGAATATGGTGTAATTAAAAACGCATCTGAAATTACAGCAGTAGGTCATAGAGTTGTACAGGGTGGTGCACGCTTTAGCAAAAGTGAGCTTGTAACACCAGAGGTTATCGAGGGTATCAGAGATTTAATTCCACTTGCACCACTTCATAATGCTGGTCACGTACAGGCTATTGAGGCTTGTCTTGAGGTGTTCGGTGATAAGATTCCTCAGGTTGTAGTTTTTGATACAGCTTTCCATTCTACAATGCCTCCTAAAGCATATATTTACCCATTGCCATATGAATATTATGAAAAATATCATATTCGTCGCTATGGCTTCCACGGTACATCTCACCGTTATGTAAGTAATCGCTATGCAGAATTAACAGGTAAATCACTTGAGGGTACTAAAATTATTTCTTGCCATTTGGGTAACGGATCTTCAATTACAGCTATTCAGGACGGCAAGGTTATAGATACAAGTATGGGTCTTACACCTCTTGACGGTTTTATGATGGGTACTCGCTGTGGTACTCTTGATCCATCTGTTGTAACATATATCGAAGAAAAAGAAAATCTAACTCCTCAGCAGATGAGCGATATTCTAAACAAAAAGTCAGGTCTGCTTGGTATTTCTGGCGTTTCAAGTGACGATAGAGATGTTACAAAGGCAGCTGATGAGGGCAACGAGAGAGCAATTCTTGCACACGATATTCTACAATATGAAATTAAAAAGTTTATCGGTGGCTACTATGTAGCACTTGGTGGTTGTGACGCTATGATATTCACAGCAGGTCTTGGCGAAAATCAGGCTCACCACCGTGAGGCTATCTGCGAACAGCTTGCTTGCTTTGGTGTAAAGATTGACAAAGAAATCAATAATCAAACAGTTGGTGGTAAAGAGGCAAAAATCTCAACTGATGACAGTAAGATTGATGTATATGTTATCCCAACAAACGAGGAGCTTGTAATCGCTAGAGATACTCAGGAAATCGTTAACAATATGAATTAATTAGTTTTACATTGGTAAAACCTATATTCGAGGTTACTATGGGCTTGTTTGATTTTTTTAAAAAGTCATCTGAATCAGATGTAGAGCTATATTACAGAGAACGCAATAAGCTTAATAAAGAACAAAGTATTAATAATATGCAATATAATAACGGTGCAAACAATATGCTTCAGTCGGGGTTTAGCCTTGTGGTTGAAGATGTATTTTCAATCAGAGGAAAGGGCACGGTTATAACAGGGCGTATTAAATCAGGCTCTGTACGCACAGGAGATACTGTTACACTACAGCGTGTTAATAGCACCACAAGAAGTGTAGTAGTTGTGGGTATAGAGAAATTCAGTAAAAGGCTTGATTTTGCACAAGCTGGTGAAAACGTAGGTATGTTTCTTAAGGATGTTTCTAAGAATGACATCAGTAGAGGAGATATACTTATAAAATAAACTTCTCCTAAAATTATAATGAAAAAGCAGTACCTTTAAAAAAGAGTACTGCTTTTTACAATTAAAGGATTAAATATAAAACGAGGTGTTAATATGGAAAATCTTACAAAAGAACAGCTTGAGATTTTTGCAGAAGAATTAAAAGCAAGAACAAGGCAATCAGCTTATTCATTGGTAATACAAAAGGATAAAAAGCCTGAGCTTTTTGATAGTAAGTTTGGTGGTACGCCTTATTGGGATTTAAGCAAGGATTATCCAACAGACAAAAAGGGTAACAAGCTTATGCTATTAGCTCAGCTAAATTTTGACAAAGCAGATGTAGACAGCAGATTGCCTCAAACTGGTATGCTACAGTTTTTTATAGCACATGATGATGATTTATATGGCTGTGACTTTGATAAGCCAGATGTACAAGATACATTCCGTGTAGTTTATCACAATATAATAAATTATGATGTATCAGAGGAGCAAATCAAGGTACTTGACCCACCTTCTGCTACAGATGATGATTACCTGACTCCTTTGTGTAAGGAATGTGCTGTTGAAATTGTAAAATGCGAAGCCTATATGGATATGTGCGATTACCGTTTTGAAGACTTGCAAAATGAAATTTTAAAAGAAAAGCTTGGTATTGATGCTGACGAAGCTTCAGATTTATGGGATTGTATATATGATTATTTAGATGAAAACAATATTTCATCACAGGGTCATAGAATATTCGGCTACCCATATTTCACTCAAACTGATCCAAAAGATTATAAGGAAGATTTGAGATATTATGATACATTGCTTTTCCAGATGGATTCAGAAACAATAGACGAAACAGATTATACATTATGGGGCGATTGTGGAGTAGGTAACTTTTTTATCAATCATAAGGATTTAGAGAATAAAGACTTTAGCAAGGTGTTATATAACTGGGACTGTTATTAATAAGATAATTTATATTTCACAAAAAGCAAAGGACTGCATTTTTCATTAAAACGCAGTCCTTTGCTTTTATTAAGATGTAATAGTGCTTCTTTCGTCTCTATCTCTGAACAATAGCGAAATACACCACAAGGCAGCTAAGCCAACTAATGTGTACACGATTCTACTAATCATTCCAGTTTGACCACCACAAAGCCAAGCTACAAGGTCAAACTGAAAAATACCAATAGAACCCCAGTTGATTCCACCAATAATTATCAGACTAAGAGCAATTCTGTCTAACATAGAAAAACCTCCTTTGTGATATTACTATTATTTCACAATGGAGGCTTATTTATTCAAAAAGTTTAAATATTATATAATTGAAAAATGCATTAATAATCCAAAAGTAAGGCAGATAGCACCAATTAACGCTACAATAGCTCCTATAAGTATCATTGTTTTTTTGCCCTTAGCTAAGCCCTTGCTATGTATTTGTTCTTCGATTCCATAATAAGGGAATAAAAAATATAAAATACCTAGTACCAAAGTAGCAGGTCCTGCAATAAGCAAGCCGAATTTTAGCACCTGTGAGATTAAGCCTATAAATGTGCCTATCATAATAGCTATAAAGCAAATAACACTTATAGTACTGAATAATTTTTGAAATTTCTTTCTTTTCTTATGGTATTGAAAAGTATTTTCCTGACACTCATCACTGCAAAATGCATGCTGATAGTCAATTTCTTTACCACAAAACTCACATATTTTCATAAAAAACACCCTTTAATTGCATTATTTAATAAAGATTATACAACAATAATTATCTATCGTCAAATAATCTTTGTTAATAATTAAATTTTTATTAAGGTCTTTAATAAGATAAGCTGTTGTGTTATAATAAATAGAAATTGATAATAGGAAAAACATATACTAAATACGAACAGAGGTGAAATGATGGGAGAAAATACTAAAGAATATACACAGGAAAAATTTCTTGAAATTATGAAAATATATAATTCTATTGATAGAAAAATAATTAAAGCTAATTTAGTAAAGGTTTATAAGAAATACAACTTTAAAAATCAAAATGTTAGAATAGAGTTGAATATGGCAAAATCTAAAGTAGATAGTTGGACTACAATGAGTATGCCAAATATACCAACCTTTTATGATGCAATGAGAATGGCTGTGCATTTTGGTTTTAATATTGAGGAATTAATAGTTAATTAAAAATAGTATATCAAAATTTTATGGAAAGGAAAAATGAAATGAATAATACAATAAGAAAGCCTATAACAGATGGTGTATTCTTTAGCAGTATTAATGAGGAACGTTTTAAAACAGCAAAAATTTCTGTTACTATGTTTGTTCCATTAAGTAAAGAAACTGCACCACAGTATTCACTATTACCATATTTGCTGTCATACAGCTGTAAGAAATACCCTAACGCTTTAAGCCTTAACAGAGCATTAAATACTCTTTATGGTGCAGGAATAGGTGCATACTGCAAGAAAATGGGTGAGTCATTAGCTATTACTGTTACTATTGCAGGTATAGATGATAGATACACAATGAATGGAGAGAAGATTTCTCCTGAGCTTGTTGAGCTACTTTGCGAGGTAATCTTTAACCCTAAGGTTGAAAATGGAGCATTTGCAGATGAGGATTTTGCACAGTGCAAGCGTCAGCTATTAGAGGCTATAGACAGCGAATTTAACGAAAAGCGAACCTATGCAATTTCAAGACTTACAGAGGTTATGTGTAAGGATGAGGCATTTGGAATAAAACGCTATGGCAGTCGTGAGGCTGTAGAGGCTCTTACACCAGAGTCTGTTTATAAGGCATGGCAGAATATTCTTGTGAATTCAAGAGTAGAGGTTATGATGATTGGCAGTAGTGACTCGTCACTTGCCGAAAATATTATAACAGAAAGATTTTCTGCGTTTAAAAGAACCTGTCCTGAAATAAATACAGAGCTAAGAAAAACTGTTGATAATATAAAAGAGGAATACGAAAGCTCCGATATTGCACAGGCAAAGCTTGTTATGGGCTTTAGAACAGCTACTGCTCAGCCAATGAGCAACAGTATTCCTATGGCACTTACAGTAGCAGTGTTAGGTGGTACTCCTACATCAAAATTCTTTACCTATATTCGTGAAAAGCTTAGTCTTTGTTATTACTGTGCAGCTCGTTACGACAAGCTAAAGGGAATAGTTATAGTAGATAGTGGTGTAGAAAAGGCTAATATCAATAAAACTATTGATGAAATAAAAAATCAGCTTTCTCAGATGCAGTCTGGCAATATAACAGATTTTGAAGTAGACTCTGCAAAGCTGGCTATAATAAATAGCTATAAAAGTAATATGGATACTGTTTCTGGTACCGAGGGCTGGTATATTGGTCAAATGCTTGACAAAAATATTTTAACAGTTGCACAGGCTGTTGAAAAGGTAGAGGCAGTTACAAAAGAAGATATTACAAAGCTTGCTAAAACTATAACCCTTGATACTATTTATCTGCTTCAACCAAAGGAGGAAGAAAATGAGTAATATAGAGGAAATAAAATGTAACATAACAGGTGACAAATACTATAAGGTTCACCATAAAAGTGGATTAACAATATATGTTTATCCAAAAGAGGGCTTTAAGAGCACCTATGCAATATTTGGTGCAAAGTATGGTTCAATTAACACTAGCTTTGTAACAGATAGTGGCGAAAAGGTTGTAGTGCCTGACGGAATAGCACATTATCTTGAGCATAAGCTTTTTGAGTGTGAGGACGGAGACGCTTTTTTGAAGTATGCAAAAACTGGTGCGTCTGCAAATGCATATACTTCATTTGATAAAACCTGCTATTTGTTCTCGTGTGCCGACAATTTTGAAGAGTCACTAAAAATTCTACTTGATTTTGTACAGGAGCCTTACTTTACAGAAGAAACTGTTCAAAAGGAACAGGGTATTATCGGACAGGAAATAAGAATGTATGATGATGACCCTAACTGGAGAGTAATGTTCAATCTGCTTGGAGCTATGTACCATAATCACCCTGTAAAAATAGATATTGCAGGAACAGTAGAAAGCATAGCAGAAATAACTCCACAAAAGCTATATGATTGCTATAACGGATTTTACAATCTACACAATATGGCGTTGGTTGTAGCTGGTGGCAGTGCAAAGCTTGATTTAATAATGGATATGGCTGACAAATATCTTAAGGAGTCACCAAAGAAGGATGTAGACAGCACCTTCCCAACAGAGCCAGCTGAGGTTGTAAGCGACTATGTAGAGCAGAAATTCCCTGTTTCTGTTCCTATGTTCCATTTAGGCTTTAAAGAAGCAGTAAACAAGGAGCGTCTTACAAATAAAGAAATGGCTGAAAGTGCTATTTTGCTTTTTGCAGTTGCGTCAGGCTCATCAGAGCTTTATCAAAAGCTTGAGGATAAAGGACTAATAAACAACTCCTTTGATTACGAGCATTTTGAAGGTCCATTTTATAGCAGTGTATTCTTTGGTGGAGAGTCTACTAACCCTAAAGAGGCTTCTAAGATTATCAGAGAGTATATCGACCAGCTTCGTCAAACAGGTATATCACCAGAGGATTTTGAAATAGCAAAGAAGGCTGTATACGGAGAGGGCGTGTCTTCGCTTAACCGTAACGAAACTATTGCTAATATAATTATGGACGGAGATTTTTCTGACAGAGAAATTTTCAATTATTTAGAAGAGGTTAAGACCACTACTCTTGAGAATGTAAACAAAAGACTTCTTAAACAGCTAGACAGTAAAAATTCTTCTCTGTCAGTAATATTACCATTGGAATAAGGAGGTTGATATAAATGAATGTTTCTTTTCCAGGATTAGGCATTAGCTTAGAAATACAAAGACAGTTTGAAATTTTTGGTCTGAATATATATTGGTATGGTGTAATAATAGCAGTAGGTCTTATTCTTGCCATTGCTTACGGTACCTTTAATTCTAAACGTCTTGGAATAAACCCTGATAATCTTTTAAATTGCGTTATAGTAGGTGTAATAACAGGTATTCTTGGTGCCAGAGCCTATTATGTGCTGTTTAACCTAGATTACTATGCTTCACACCCTGGTAAAATACTAGCAATAAACGAGGGTGGACTAGCCATATATGGTGGTATTATAGGTGCTGTAATTGGTGGACTTATTGTTGCAAAAATTTCAAAAATGAATATTCCAGCCTTATTAGATGTAGCTTCAGTTGGCTTTTTAATAGGTCAGGGAATAGGCAGATGGGGTAATTTTTTCAATCAGGAGGCTTACGGAAGTGCCACAACACTACCTTGGGGTATGGTAAGTGAGGCTACAAACAACGTAACTGTACACCCTTGCTTTTTGTATGAGTCACTTTGGTGCTTGCTAGGTGTTTTGTTGCTTCATCTGTTTTCTCGTTCAAAATTCAGAAAATATAACGGACAAATGGGATTACTCTACTTAGTATGGTATGGCACCGAAAGAGCTATTGTAGAGGGCTTGCGTACAGATAGCCTTTTAATTCCAAATACAACTCTTAGAGTATCACAGCTGTTGTCTATTCTTATTGCTGTTATAGGTCTTACATTGCTTTTCATTTTCTATAAAAGAAAATACGAAAGCATAATTCCTTATACAGAGCCAGCACCACAGCCAAAGTCGGAACCAGAGCCAGTAAAGGAAGAGCCAGAAAAAATTATTGAGGAAATAAGCTCAAATTCCTCAAGCTCTTCAAAGAAAAGCTCAAAGAATAGTAATGCGAAAAAAGAAAAGAAAAAGTTTGTTGTCAGTGTAAATCCAGATACATTAGCGTTAGCAGATGATGATAATGCTGATAAAGTGGAAGAAGCAAATACCTCAGCTGATAAATCAGAGGATAATTCTGATAGCAACGAGGACTTTTTTGACATCAATGATATAATTGATACACAAGGTGATGGCACAGACAAGCAGGATAAAGAAATTAATGATATTTTAAATGACATAAAAAAATACAAAAATAATTAAAAAGGAGAGTTAACAATGGCTCAGATAATTGACGGAAAGGCAGTTTCTGCAAGTGTAAAGCAGGAGGTTGCCGACGAGTGTGCAAAAATTTTTGCAGAAAGGGGTATTAAGCCAGGCTTAGCAGTAATTATAGTTGGTGATGATCCAGCGTCCAGAGTATATGTAAATAATAAGAAAAAGGCTTGCGAGCTTGTTGGATTTATTTCAAGAGAGTATGCTCTGCCAGCCGAAACTACACAGGACGAGCTTTTGTCTTTGGTAGATACTCTAAACAATGATAATGAAATCAACGGTATTCTATGCCAGCTACCACTGCCTAAGCACTTGGACGAAAAGGCAGTAATTGAGGCTATATCACCAAAGAAGGATGTAGACGCTTTCCATGCTGTAAATGTTGGTAAGATTATGATAGGTGATTTTGATTTTCTTCCTTGTACTCCAGCAGGTGTTATGGAATTGCTTGCATACTACAACATTGATATTACCGGTAAAGAATGTGTAGTATTAGGTAGAAGTAATATTGTAGGTAAGCCTATGAGTATGCTACTGCTACATAAAAACGGTACAGTAACTGTATGCCATAGCCGTACTAAAAACCTTGAAGAGGTATGCAAGAGAGCAGATATACTTGTAGCAGCTGTAGGTATTCCAAAGTTTGTTAAGGCGAATATGGTAAAGGAAAATGCAGTTGTAATTGATGTTGGTATAAACCGAGATGAAAATGGCAAGCTTTGTGGAGATGTAGACTTTGCAGATGTTGAAAGCCTTGCTTCATATATCACACCTGTTCCTGGTGGCGTTGGTCCTATGACAATTGCAATGCTTATGAAAAACACTTTAACAGCTTTTAAATTACAGAATAATATATAAATATCTTAGGTAGTATTTGAAAACTAAAATAGCTATCTGTTTCTGTTGATATAACTAATTTCTTTGTATTAACAAAGCACTAGATGGCTTTTAAGTTTTCAGATACTCCCTAATTTAATTTTATTGCAGTTTGGAGGTTGGATAATGGGAAAAACAAAAAAATCCAATAAAGATAAACTAAAAGCAATACCTCATAAGAAAAGCACAATAGCAATTTACTTTATTATAAGAATTCTAATTGTTCTTGAAATTGTATCCTGTATTATACGTCGAGATTACCATAGTGTTTTTATCGGTACATTATCATTATTTTTGTTGCTCTTACCGAGTATAATGGAGCGTAAGCTGAACATTGATTTACCTGATACTTTAGAAATAGTTATAATACTATTTATATATTCAGCAGAAATATTAGGTGAGATAAATAGCTTTTATATTACGGTTCCTCATTGGGATACAGTGTTGCATACAATTAATGGCTTTTTATGTGCAGCTATTGGTTTTTCTATGATAGACCTCTTTAACAGAAACGAACGCTTTTCTTTCAAGCTATCACCACTATACCTTGCTATTGCAGCCTTTTGCTTTTCAATGACAGTAGGTGTAATTTGGGAGTTCTTTGAATTTGGCTGTGACCAGCTTTTAGGACTTGATATGCAAAAGGATTATATAGTAAATCAAATAAATTCAGTAGCCTTTGATAATACACAAACAAATACTGTTATCAAAATAGAGGATATTAAGGATGTAATAATAGTTCATAGTGACGGAACTCAACAAAGTCTGGGGTTAGAAGGATATATTGATATTGGTATTATAGACACTATGAAGGATTTATTTGTAAACTTTATAGGAGCTGTAATATTTTCTGTAATAGGCTACTTCTTTGTTAAGAATAGAGGTAAGCATAAATTTGCTGCACAGTTTATTCCTCAATTAATAGAGGAAGATGAAACAGCAGAATACGAAATAAAAGATGATGAAACAGAAAACGAAACAGAAGACGACGAGCTTGAAGAAACAGAGATAGAGGACACAGAAGAAAACATCAGTAGTCAAAATTTTGATACTTTACCTTAAAATACCAAATCATTAAGCTGTTAAATTACAAATGAATAATAATTTAAAGCCTCTGAAATTCAGTCTTTATGAATTTCAGAGGCTTTATTTGGTACATTTGACGTGTAAACAAAAGCAAGACTACCGTTATGCTGTTATGGTAGTCTTGCTTTTGTGCGTTATTATCTATTGCATAGGCTGTGTGTTATTATTGTCGGTGCTTGTGTTGTTAGTACTGTCATTGTTGTTATTATCGTCATTACCCATAAGACCATCTGCAATGCCAGATACACCCTCGTCAATAGCGTCACCAACTCTGCCAGCTATACCTTCTTGATTACTATTATCGGTGTTTTGCTCAGTACCATCGTTATTGTTGTCAAAGATTCCACTATCGTTGTTATTGCTTTCGTTTGTTGAATCATTATCCAGGTTATCATTATTTTCGCTTGTGCTATCGTTGCTTGTATCTCCATTCGAGTTGTTATCGCTTGTATTGCCACCATTAGCAGTAGATTTTTCAGTGCTCTGTGTATTGTTGTCACTGTAGGTTCCGTTTTCTCCGTTACCGATTTTACCACGATCGCCACAGCCAGTCATAAACAGAGCTAAAATCATTGTTGCAGCTAATATACATAATATTCTTTTCATTTCTAACTTCTCCTAAATATAAATTAATTTGCCATATGGCATATTTTTATATTTTCCAAAAGATAAAAATTAATTCATATAGAAGAAGAAAGCTCCTTTTTTAATTTACTTATAATTTTCTTTTCTAATCTTGATATGTAGGATTGCGAGATTCCAAGCATAAGTGCTACTTCCTTTTGCGTGTGTTCCTTTTGTCCCATTAAACCAAACCTTAACATAGTTATTTGCTTTGCTCGTGGCTCTAAATTATTTACAGCGTCTAACAGAACCTTACATTCAGCCTCCTGTTCAATGTTTTTATTTACAATATCGTTTTCGCTTCCTAATATATCACTAAGTAAAAGCTCATTTCCGTCCCAATCTATATTTAATGGTTCGTCAATGGATATTTCATTTTTTAGCTGTGTGCTTTTTCTCAGATACATAAGTATTTCGTTTTCAATACAGCGTGAAGCATATGTAGCAAGCTTTATATTTCTCTGTGGACAAAATGTATTTACAGCCTTTATAAGACCTATAGTGCCTATTGAAATCAAATCCTCAACACCAGCACCGGTTGTTTCAAATTTTTTTGCTATGTAAACCACTAAACGCAGATTATGTGTTATGAGCATTTCTCGTGCAGAGTCATCTCCGTTAATTATTTTATTCATAATTAATTCTTCCTCAGACTTTTTTAGTGGGGGAGGAAGTGTTTGTGAGCCATTTATGTAAAAAATACCTTCATAGCCCAACAGCTTTTCCTTTACCTCTAAAAAGAATACTAACAGATTTCCTAAAAACATTACAATCATTCCTTTACAAATTCGATAATTTCGGGATTAACCATTGCTTTTATTTCTCCGTATAGAATATTATTTTTGCAAACTGCTACATAAATTTTTTGCTTGCAAAATGTACCGTTTATGTAAACCTCTCTCGGAGAAAATGCTGGTAAAAGACCACTGCCACCTATTGAATTAAAAGGCACTACCCTATATTTATGCTTTATTGTGTTTTGAGCAGTGTTAGCATCAAGTAGCCTGCTAAATTCCTCTTCAGCAATATTTTTAATTGCGTCCTCATTTACAACCATAACAGGGCATTGACTAAAGGGCTCGTAAAGAGTATTTCCTGTATCAATTTTTCCGTAAAACTCGCAAAAGCTATCGTTATTGATTAATTTGATTTTACAAATTTTAATAACATCATTCTCTTTTTTTCTTATAGCTTTGCTACATAATCGTATCACAGCATACGAAATCAATGTAGTAACAATCATAACCAAGGGTGATATATTCAAATAAACTACCGAATTATTTACAACCATACCTCTTGGAGTAAAAATAAACCATACAAACAGCATTACACCACAAAAACAAAAGCTCATAAAATAAAATATAGCAATGTTTTTTATAAGTGCTTTTAAGCTATGATAACCAAAGGTTAAAAACACTATACCAACAGATATGGCAAGCTTTAAAAGCAGGTTAATTAAAAATCCTAAATCTGGCAATAGAATAACCATCGAGCAAATTGCCCCTAACATACTTCCTGAAATTAATCTTTTTTGACTTGGAATAATTCTTCCGTATTTTGATACAGCAAGCAATATAAAATAATTAATAATAAAATTTGTTCCTATTAAAATATCTATGTAAATAGTTCTTGTTATGATAATCACCTTCTGTGTTATATTATGTAACGATATAGCTTTGTTTTTCTATATAGCAATATGGATTATTTCTTTCTGTATTATCTCACAAACAGGTAAAATTTTTTGTCAAACAAAAGCAAGAAGGTAGATTGTTTTGTTTTTGCTGTAGCCTACTTTTTAACCTGTAGTACCATATTAAAATAATATGATTATATTTGTATAACTATGCTAATTAACGTGTTCTTTTGTATATAAGTGAATAAATAGTCATTTGTAAAATTTGTTATAGATTTATAATCTATGGACTTGCAAATTTTGTTATGAATTGTCATAAAAATTAAAGGAATAAATTAATTTGCAAGGGGCAATAATTATGCTATTTGAACTTATTAACGGTATGTATTTGCTGTTTATTCTCCACCTTACACCGTCAAACACTTACCCTAAGCCATTATCAGCAGAGGAAGAAAGGATGTACCTCGAAAGAGTAGCAAAGGGAGATATAGAAGCCAGAAACACCCTTGTAGAGCATAATCTAAGGCTAGTTGCTCACATAGTAAAAAAATATTACTCCAACACAAGTAACTATGATGATTTAATATCGGTAGGAATAGTAGGTCTTATTAAAGCAATTAATACCTTTGATTTTACAAAGGCTCAAAGACTAAGCTCCTATGCGTCAACCTGTATTCAGAATGAAATTCTTATGCTGTTTCGCAATAATAAACGAACTCAACAGGAGATTTCTCTTAACGAGTCGGTTGATACTGATAAAGACGGAAACAGCCTTGTACTTATGGATGTTATATCAGTTAATGATGATATAGTTGAACAACTTGATACTAAAATAAAAAGCGAGAAGCTCAGTAAATATATTGATGAGGTTTTAGATGAAAGAGAAAAGCTTGTTATTACTTTGAGATATGGTCTTAACGGCTATGACGAGATAACGCAAAGAGAAATCGCTAAAAAGCTCAACATATCACGTTCGTATGTATCACGTATTGAAACAAAGGCGTTAAAAAAGCTAAGAAAGAGGTTTGACAAGGGCTAAAGCAAGAAAGTAATCTATATATCAATCTATCTTTTAATCTTGAAAAAAGCCTGAAAAAGGGGTAAAATAATATCATTAAAAATGTAGGTGATATTATGAATTTTGATGAAGCAAAAAAACGTGTAGAATTTCTGACAAATGAAATTAACTACCATAATGACAGATATTATAATGAGGATAATCCTGTTATTTCAGATTATGAATATGACGCTATGCTTGCAGAGCTTGAAAAGCTAGAGAATGAATTCCCACAGCTGAAAAAGGAAAGCTCTCCAACGAACAGAGTAGGTGGAAAGGCATCTGATAAATTTTCAGAGGTAGTTCATACTGTACCAATGGAAAGCCTGCACGACTCCTTTTCGCATGACGAATTAAGAGATTTTGATAGCAGAGTAAGACAGACAGCAGGCTCAGTTGAATATGTAGTAGAGCCTAAAATTGATGGTTTATCAGTGTCCTGCGAATACGAAAACGGAGTATTTGTAAGAGGCTCAACTCGTGGAGATGGAACAACAGGTGAGGATATAACAGAAAATCTCTTAACTATAAAATCACTGCCTAAAAGACTTAATAAGCCAATTCCATACCTAGAGGTGCGTGGCGAGGTTTATATGAGTAACTCAAGCTTTCTAAGACTTATTGAGGAGCAGGAGCTAAACAACGAAAAAACCTTTAAAAATCCTAGAAATGCCGCTGCTGGCTCGCTACGTCAAAAGGACTCAAAAATTACTGCAAAAAGAAACCTTGATATATTTATATTCAATATTCAGCAGATTAACGGTGAAGCACTCGAAACCCATAAGCAATCACTTGATTTCTTGGTAGAGCTTGGATTTCCAGTGCCTACAACCTATAAGCTATTTGATGATATAGAGAATGTTATAAATGAGATTGAAGCTATAGGCTCTACAAGAGGTGAACTAAGCTATCAGATTGACGGTGCAGTTGTAAAGGTGAATGACTTTTCTCAACGCACACAGCTTGGAAGTACTGCAAAATTCCCTAAGTGGGCAGAGGCGTATAAGTACCCACCAGAAGAAAAGGAAACAGTATTGCTAGACGTTGAAATAAATGTAGGCAGAACAGGTGCTATTACTCCAACAGGAATATTCGAGCCTGTATTTTTAGCAGGTACAACAGTAAGCCGTGCTACCCTGCATAATCAGGACTTTATTTCTGAATTAGGCTTATGCATAGGCGATAGGGTTCTTATCCGTAAGGCAGGAGAAATTATCCCAGAGGTTGTTTCTGTTGTAGCTCATTCTGAAAATGCAGAGCCTTATGTATTGCCAGAAATTTGCCCTTCCTGTGGTTCAGAAATTCACAGAGAAGAGGGAGAAGCAGTTTTACGCTGTACAAATACAGAGTGCCCTGCACAGCTGTTAAGACATCTTATTCATTTTGTATCAAGAGATGCAATGAATATTGATGGCTTAGGTGAAGCAGTGCTTAAACAGCTGGTTGAAAGTGATCTGGTAAATTCTCCAATAGACCTATATAAGCTAACAAAGGAGCAAATAATGTCACTGGATAGAAAGGCTGAAAAATCAGCCGAAAAGCTATTAGGTGCTATTGAAAGCTCAAAGAGTAACGAGCTTTATCGTGTTATATACTCATTAGGAATCCGACATATAGGACAGAAAAACGCAAAGCTACTATGTCAGGCTATGAAATCAGTTGATAATATAATAAATGCAACTGAGCAAGATCTTTCTGCAATAGAGGGCTTCGGTGACGTTATGGCAAGAAGTGTAGTAGAATATTTCTCTCTTTCTCAAAGCAAAGAGCTTATCCTACAGCTGAAGGAAAATGGTGTAAAAATGTTACCTGTTGAGGATAAAGCTACAGCAGGCAAATTTACAGGAAAAACCTTTGTACTAACAGGTACATTACCAACCCTTAAGCGTAGCGAGGCTTCAAAAATAATAGAGTCATTAGGTGGCAAAACCTCCTCATCGGTTTCTAAAAAGACAGATTATGTTGTTGCAGGCGAAGAGGCTGGAAGTAAGCTTGTTAAGGCTCAGTCATTGGGTATAGCAATAATATCCGAGGAAGACCTGCTGAAAATGAGAGATGAATAAAAATCAACGAGGTTATGCAATGAAAAGGATTATTTCTATAATTTTATGCTGTGGTATACTTTGTTTAGGTGCTACATTAGCTGGTTGTAATGCAGAAAATATATCGGGTGCCGATACAACAAATGCTACTCAAACTACAAATCCCCCAACGCAAGCAACAGAAATCCAGACCGAAACACAGCCAGCAACAGAAGCTGTTTTTGATATTACATCTGCATACGCTAATAAACCATATACAAATGCTTTTGCACTTGAAATGGTAGATAAGCTACAATATTTGAGCAACGATACCCTGTATCAGCTTTGCTCAATAGACGAATCGCCTATTTTTTATGAAGATTTTTTCTATGAAAATAATGCCTTCAATGTAACTCTTGATACCTATTCCTACGATATGGATAACGAAACTGTACGTAAATATTTTGATACCTACGAATATTCAAAATTCGCAAGTATGGGTGCTCTGCGTGTAGTAGATAGCTTTGTTTATGACGATGAAGCAAGTAATAAGCTTTTATATTACTGCTATTACACATTAACTCACTGGAGTGAAAGCGAAGAGCTTGATACAATGGATTATTATAGAGATGTAATAACAGTAGATAAAAGCAATGGAGCTATAAGTATAAAAGAAAAAATTGCTATAGCTACAGAGCTTAAAATCCCAAAGGAGATTACTGGCGAACACGATTTCCATAACGTGATATAAAAATAATATGTTGGAAAATATTTCTACAAAATTATTATTGACAAAAAGCGTTATTTTTGATATTATAACTATTGAAGACTCAGCTTTTTTGGAAAGTCTGTCAGGGAGAACACGTCACCGACTGAAAGCGTGTTTGAGATGAGTAGTAAGCGTGGGAACACTTCGGTTTATTATTTAATTTAATATTAAAAGAGGATGTATTTTTACATCAATGCGGGTGGCACCGCGGGTTAAATTTTGTTTACTCGTCCCGGGAATATAGCAATATATTCCCGGGATTTTATTTTTTGGAAAATATTAGGAGGTAATTATTATGTACAGAACACATTTATGTAATGACATACGTGAAAAGCACATCGGTCAAACTGTACAGCTTGCTGGCTGGGTTGATGTTGTGCGTGACCATGGTGGCATTATCTTTGTTGACATTCGTGACTACACAGGTGTAACACAGGTGGTTATCCACAATGAGGACTTGCTAAAGGACGTAAACCGTGAAACAGTTATTTCTGTTACTGGTGTTGTTGAAAAGCGTGACCCTGAAACAGTTAATAGTAAAATAGATACAGGTCTGGTAGAGCTAGTAGTTGATAGCCTACAGATTCTTGGTAAAAGTAAAAATATGTTGCCATTTGATGTAAGAACATCAAGAGGTATTAAGGATGAATTGCGTTTAAAGTATCGTTATCTTGACCTTAGAAATCCTAAAAATCACGATAACCTTGTAATGCGTTCAAAAATTATTCGTTATCTAAGAAACAAAATGGAAGAGAAAGACTTCCTTGATATGCAAACACCTATTCTTACAGCTTCATCACCAGAGGGTGCCCGTGACTTCCTTGTACCAAGCCGTAAGCACCCAGGTAAGTTCTATGCTCTGCCACAGGCTCCACAGCAGTTTAAACAGCTTTTAATGGTGTCTGGCTTCGATAAGTATTTTCAGGTTGCACCTTGCTTCAGAGATGAAGACGCTCGTGCCGACCGTTCACCAGGTGAATTCTATCAGCTAGACTTTGAAATGGCATTTGCTACACAGGAAGAGGTACTTGATATTTGTGAAGATGTTATCTACGATACATTTAAAACCTTCTCTGATAAAAAGGTAACACCAAAGCCATTCAGACGTATTACCTACGCTGACGCAATGATGACATACGGTTCAGATAAGCCAGATTTAAGAAACCCACTTATTATTTGCGACCTAACAGACTTCTTTGCTGATGTTGACTTCCCAGCATTTAAGGGTAAGCCAGTGCGTGGTATTGTAGCTGACTGTAAGGGTAAATCAAAGAAGTTCTTCGAGGACTCTTTAAAATATGCTACATCTGATATGGTAGGTCTTGGTGGTCTAGGCTACATTACACTTAAAGAGGGCGTTTTTGCAGGCCCTATCGCTAAGTTCCTGAGCGACGAGAAAAAGGCTGAAATCACAGAGCTGACAAAGGTTAAAGAGGGCGAAACACTATTCTTTATCTGTGACGATAAGAAAAACGATACAGAGAAAAAGGCTGGTTTAATACGTTCTTGGCTTGCAGGCAAAGAACAGCTTGACCTTATCCGTGACGACGCATTTGAATTCTGCTTTGTTGTAGATTTCCCAATGTATGAAACTGACGAGGAAACAGGCGACACAATCTTTACTCATAACCCATTCTCAATGCCACAGGGTGGTATGGAAGCACTTTTAACAAAGGACCCTAACGAGGTTTTAGCATACCAGTATGACCTTGTATGTAATGGTATCGAGCTTGCTTCTGGTGCTGTTCGTAACCACGATATTGATATTATGAAAAAAGCCTTTGAAATTGCAGGCTATGATGAAGAAGAGCTTAAAAATCGTTTTAACGCTCTATATACAGCATTCCAGTATGGTGCACCACCACACGCAGGTATGGCTCCTGGTATCGACCGTATGGTAATGCTACTTACTGACGAAGAGAAGATTCTTGATGTTATTGCATTCCCACTAAACGGTAACGCACAGGATTTACTACTTGGTGCTCCAAGCCATGTAACAAATCAACAGCTAGAGGACGTTCATCTTCTAGGTAACGGAAATGCTCTTGCACAGCGTACAGCTACTGGTACAGCTTCGAATGGCAGACAGTCTGCTGGCAAGCGTTCTACCTTCTCAAATGCACAACAGCTAAATCAGCTTTCATTAACAGAAGAGGAAGAGGCTGTAATGCAGGGTATCTTTAACGCTATGAGCGAAAGCGAGCAGAAGCTAAAGGCTTGTGATACTGAAAACGTAAAAGAAATGGTACACGTTATGGAAATGACAAACGTATTGCGTGAAGATGTTCGCAATCAGCCATTCTCAAGAGAGAGCCTGCTAGAGGGTGCTCCAGAACGCAGTGACGACAGCTGGCAAGTGCCAAGACTTGTAAAGTGAGGTGTGTAGAATGAAAAATTATGCAGTAAAAATGTGCGATAACGGAAATATTGCTGTTGATGATACAATCCTTGTAAAGGGTGTAGAGTCAACTGCTGGTTCACATATATTAGAGGGCTTTAAGTCTTTATTCAGTGCCGAGGCTGTTACTCGTCTTGAGGCTAAGGGCTACACAGTAGCTGGTAAAGCAAATGTTGGTGAGTTTGGCTTAGACCTTGTTGGAGAATTTTCCTACTATGCTCCACAGGATGAAAAGCTTGCAGGCTCATCAGCTACACTTGTTGCACAGGGCGATGTAAAGGCTGCTTTAGGTGTTGATATGAATGGTGCTACAAGACGAAGTGCAGGTCTTGCAAATATCAGCTTTCTAAAGCCTACCTATGGTACAGTATCACGCTATGGTGTAATTTCCTGTGCAGCGTCTGGCGAGCAGGTAGGTGTATATGCTCAGAATACAGATGGTATAAAAGAAATTATGAGCGTTATAGCAGGTCACGACAACAAAGACGGCACAAGCCTGCCAGCTGACAGCTATGATTATTCAACTGATAAAGAAATTACAGATAAAAAGGTTTGTATTATAAAAGAGCTATTCGAAAAGGCAGATGACTCTACAAAGGCTAAGGTAAACAGCTTTGCTGATTCACTTCGCACAAATGGTGTTACAGTAGAGGAAATCTCCTGCGACCTGTTCGAAATTGCTAACACAGCTTGGCAGATTCTAATGTCTGCTGAAACCTGTAACAATGTATCTCGTTATGATGGTGTAAAATATGGTCATCGTACAGAGCAGTACAGAAATATTGATGAGCTATATGTTAACACAAGAACAGAGGGCTTTAACTTCCTTACAAAGGCTGTTATTCTTTATGGCTCTGATGTATTATCTAAAAATCGTTACAAGGATTGCTACGACAAATCACTTAGAGTTCGTCGTGTTGTTGCAGACGGTATCTCAAAGCTACTAGAAAGCTACGACGCTATTCTTACACCTGTATGCAGTAAAACAGAATACGAAGCTTATGATATACACGAGGCTTTCTCAAAGGTATTTGAAGAAAGCGTATTTACAGCAGTACCAAATCTTATAGGAACTCCTGCTCTTGTAAGTAGTGGTGTTCAGCTTATGGGTAAGCATTTTGATGAAAGCTTACTTCTTAGTCTGGCAAACAGTGTTGAAAGGAAGGGTGAATAATTATGAATTACGAGCTAGTAATCGGTCTTGAAACTCACGTTGAGCTAAATACAGAATCAAAAATATTCTGCTCTTGTGGTGGTCATTCTTCTGCTAAAGAGCCAAACGATTGCGTTTGTCCAGCTTGTTGTGGTATGCCAGGTATGTTGCCTGTAATGAACAAGCGTGTAGTAGAGCTTGCTGTTACAGCTGGTCTTATGTTAAATTGTAATATCAATCGTTATACTACATTCGACAAGAAAAACTATTATTACCCAGACCTACCTTGTGCATATCAGATTACACAGCTAAATCATCCAATTTGCACAGATGGCTGTGTTACACTAAAAACCTCTGCTGGTGCTCGTGATATTCATATCAAGCAGATTCATATGGAGGAAGACGCTGGTAAGCTTGTACATGGTGGTAATTCATCCTATGTAGATTTTAACCGTACCAGTGTACCACTTATTGAGATTGTTACACAGCCTGATTTCAGAAGTGCAG
Organism: Acutalibacteraceae bacterium; assembly: GCA_036309525.1. Taxonomy (GTDB): domain Bacteria; phylum Bacillota; class Clostridia; order Oscillospirales; family Acutalibacteraceae; genus CAG-964. Next base: position 72,596 of record JAXJTP010000168.1, read on the forward strand.
AAGAGGTTATTACTTATCTTAACAAGCTAAAGTCAATGTTCCGTGCTGGTGGCATTTCTGAATGTGAAGAGGGTGCAATGCGTTGTGACGTTAATATTTCTGTTCGCCCAGAAGGAAGCACAGAATTTGGTGTTCGTACAGAAATTAAGAATATGAGCTCATTCGAGGCTATCGAGCGTGCTATTCGTTACGAATCACAGCGTCATATAGATGCAATAGAATACGAGCTAGAAGAGCTTGTTCAGGAAACAAGACGCTTTGACGATGTAAGTGGTAAAACCTTTGCTATGCGTAACAAAGAAACAGAGGCAGATTACCGTTACTTCCCAGATGCTAACCTTATGCCTATTATCATTGATGATGAATGGCTAGAGCAAATTAAGGCTAATAAGCCAGTTGCTGTTGATGAAAAGGCAGAGCAGTACCGTGAAGCAGGAATTTCTGAAAAAGAAATTGATATGCTTATTTCTAACCACAAAATCTGCAAACTACTTGACGATGTTGTTGCAACTGGTTGTAATGCAAAGGATGTTGCAGTTTGGATTCTTACAGATTGTGCTGGTATTTTGCGTAAAGATGGAAAAACTCTTGGTGAGCTTGATATTACTGCTGAAAAGCTTTCTGCTATTATTAAAATGGTTGATGAGGGCAAGATTAACAGAATTTCAGGTAAAAAGGTTCTTATCGCAGTAATTGAAAATGGTGTAGACCCTGTTGCTTATTGTAAGGAAAACAGCCTTGACAAAAAGGTTGATTCATCTGTTATAGACAGTATTCTTGACAAGGCTATAAGCGATAATCCTAAGGCTGTTGAGGACTTTAAAAATGGTAAAACAAAGGCTATGCAGGCATTGTTTGGTGCTTGTATGCGTGAGCTAAAGGGTGCTGGTGACCCAGCAGTTATTAAACAGCTTTTAGAGCAAAAGCTAAAGGCTATATAAAATAAAAACGATAAAAAGAACAAGCATAGTCTGAAGCAGGCAATTGCTTGTTCTTTTTGGATTTTATTACTTTTTTTGATGATAGAAAAGCTTGATTAACAGGATTATGATTATAGTAAAGAGTATATCACTATAACCGAATGCACTGATGAAGAAACCTATATAGCTCAATGTAAATTACTCCAAATAGAAAAGTATAAATATATAAAAACTAAAGTGAAAAAATTTAGTTAAAATTTCGAAAGAATTGTTTGTGTAATTTTTTCTATAAAACTAATTAATTTAATAATTAATTATTTTATACAGTAGTAATTGTTGAAGAGTTTTGTTTTTGTGCAAAAACATATAGAAATATGATAGAAATTAAGAATGGTTTTATATTACAGAAAAATTAGAAAAATATTTAAAAAAATCGCTACTATAACTTGACAATTGTATAGAAACGCGATAAAATTTATATGAAGTTTGTGTAAAAACATCTATATAAGTGTTACGAAATTGTGAAATAATATTTTAATGTTAATGTAAACAGTGGCAAAATGAATTTCATTTTGTAATTCATAAACTACCTCAATTCAAAATATATTAATTATCTAATGTTATATTTAATGATTTGGGAGGAATAACATGACAGATAAAGAGTTGCGAAAGCTTAGTCGTTCAGAGTTGCTTGAAATGTTGCTTATTCAAAGTAAAGAAGTAGAGCGATTAAAAAACGAGCTAGAAGAAGCAAACCGTAAGCTAGAGGACAGAAGAATCATTTTACAGGAATCAGGCTCAATTGCAGAGGCTGCATTAAAGCTTAATGATATTTTTGAGGTTGCACAAAAGGCTGCAAACCAATACTTAGAAAGTATAAAAAGCTCAGGTGAATCCTCTGCTGAGAGAATCCCATATATTTTTGAAGATGAAGTGTAAGGATAGCTGATACTTGATAGACACAAAGGGTAATAAAAATGATTAGTAATAATATAAATACACTGTCCGAGGTCTTTTGTGGATTTAGGAGGTGCAAAAGAAATGCCTCTTAAAAAGAATAAAAAACGAGCTGTTGCTGATATGCCTACAATAGAGCAGTTAGAAAGCGAGCTGCAATATGAAAACTATAAAAACAGATACGGCAGAACATTGCGTAGTACAATATATACATTAATCACTGTGTCTGCTGTTGCTGTGCTGGTAGCTACTTTATTAATGCCAGTGTTGCGTATTTATGGTATGTCTATGACACCAGCTGTATCTGAGGGAAACATAGTAATAGCTTTAAAAAGCTCCGAATTTAATCAGGGTGATATTATTTCATTCTACTATAACAATAAAATTCTTGTAAAGAGAGTTATTGCTTTTCCAGGAGATTGGGTAGATATAGATAAGCAAGGTAATGTATATGTCAATGAAAAGCTTTTAGAAGAGCCTTATATAGTAGATAAGGCATTAGGCGAATGTGATATTGAGTTGCCTTATCAGGTTCCAGATGGAAAGATATTTGTTTGTGGAGATCATCGTTCTACTTCAATAGATAGTCGTAGCACGACTGTAGGATGTGTTTCTGAGGAACAAATTGTTGGAAAGATTGTATTTAAGGTATGGCCGTTAAACGAGATAAGTTCTCTATGATAAAATAATTACAGAAGGGGAAGATAGCGTGGCTAAAAGAAATATTCGTATTATCAAAGAATATATAGAAAAACATAAAAAACGTTCTACCAGACAGCGTGTTCTTATAGGAATTGCAGCTTTAGTTGTTTTCTGTACTACATATGCTATGATTTTACCAGCCATTACAATGGAAGGAAAGCTGAAATGTCAGAAAGAGGAGCATATTCATCAGGGTGCTTGCTATGGTAGTGAAAAAACACTTACTTGCCAACAAAAGGAAGGCGAAATTCACCTACATCAAGAAAACTGTTATACCCCTTCTGGTGAGCTTGTTTGTAATATAAGCACAACAGAGGTACATACACATACAGAAGAGTGTTATACTTCAAAAATGATAATGGTGTGTAAAAAAATACCACATCAGCATTATCAGGAATGCTTTAACGAGGTAGCAACCGAAAAACAAGAGGTAGCTGTTGTACCAGAAGAAAAGCCTACCGAGGCTTTAACAGAAGTACCTTCAATTGAGGTAGCAACTGAGATTACAAGTGAAATTACAAGTGAAATTACAACTGACCCTAACGCTAAGGATAAAATTCCAAGCGAAGTTGCTAAAAGCGAAGACGCCTCAGGGTACACTGATTTAGCAGATTACTTAAAAAATCTAAAACCACAGCCTGGTAGTGATCCTTCTAGTATTACACATGCTTTCTATATTAACAATAAACTTATAGAAGAAGACGATTTATCACTTCTTACTGGAGAAGGCTTTCAGGTTAGAATTACAATTACTGCTCCAGATGGAATTTTATCAGGAAAATACAAATATACACTTCCTGCTGGTATATATCTGGCAGATGATGCTGAACATAGTGGAGATGTAGTTTCTAGCGATTCTAACAAAAAGAATGTAGGTACTTTTTCAACACTAGAGGATACAAATGTAGTAATTTTGCTTACCTTTAACAGCGAAATGGAAAATTATCAGGGTTTTGTTGGACATCTTAAATTTGATATTGGCATTGATAATGGTGGAGAAGAGCCACAGCCGGCAAAGGTTGAAAAGCTAGGAAATCATATCAATAGTGATGGCAGTGTAGATGTTTTTAATAACATTGATGGTATGTTCCATTTTAAAATTAACGCAAATATCCCAGCGTATAGAGGTTCAAAAACTTTAAATTCGTGGTATATCCAAGACCATTCAATGATTTTGGACGGATTTTACCCTATGTATTCTTGGGATCAAGAATTGACAGATGTGACTATAAAAGTTTCATACTATGAGGATGGAGAAATAGTAAATAAGCCTATACAAGAAATCAGTACTGTTAAAGATGATACCAATGTAGAGATTGCATACAAATATAATCCTAATAAACGTAGGTTGCATTTGCTAAATAGATGTAAATGCATTTCAGCTAATTGTAAGCACTGGAAAAATGATGGTTGCAATAGCTTAAAAATACATTTTGATAATAAAGTAAAAGAAGAGTATAAAGGATGGTGTACCTGCTGGCATTTTACTAAAAACCTTACACTTACTATAGAGTATAAAAACAATCAGCTTCCTGACTCTAGTTATATTTTAAATAATTATCCAGGATTTAGATATGTGAACTCGGTTTTGCTCACAAGTGAAGCTGATAAGACAACAACATTGAGTGCTGATGTTAGTGAAGATATACCTAAATTAGTTACAAAAGAATTAGATGAAGACTTTGAGTTTTCAAACGAGACTAATTACAGGGGATTATATCGAATCACAATTAACGAAAGTCAAGTAGATTTATCAAAGGTCGATGCTGATAATGATGGTAATACAGATGATAAGCTACTTATTCAGGATAATATAACAAATGCTACATATATACCTGGAACCTTTAAGATTGAGGCAATAGATGAAGATGGCGTTCCTCAAGATATGATTTATGGTGAGGATTATGAATTTGAATATGTTCTTGGAAGTGATATAGAGTCTGAAATTTATAAAGCTACAATGAATATATATTTAAAAAAGCTTGGTCCATACACATATAATGTAGAGTATAAAGCACAAGCTATTTCGTCAGAAGACGAGGGTGTAGAGGCTGATTTAAATGTTTCAAACACAGTATCAGCAGGATTTTATAGCTTCCCTACAAGCACAAATACCTTTACTAGCTCCTTTGAGCAAGGCTGGTCATATCTACGTCGCTTTTTAACATTGAGAAAGATCGAAAAGGTGACTCCTCCTGACTCAACTACACCAATTGAGCCAACTAACCCAGAAGATTTGATATTATTGCCAGGTGCAACCTATGGTCTTTTCACTGCAGATGGTTATAAAATAGCAGAAGGAACAACTAATGAAAAAGGCGAATTTACCTTTGCTACAAATGTTCGTTTAGGTATAATATTCAATGAAGAAACTCCATATTATGTTAGGGAGTTAGTTGCACCAGATGGCTACAACCTTGATTCAAAGCAACATTGGTTCTGCTTTACAGGTGATTCTATTACTGAGGAATATTTTGAAGAAGCTTATAAGGTTGAATTAGATGGAATTATGTTCTGTAGCTTAGATGAAGAAACTGCTCCAGAAAACAACATAATGACTTTAGAGGACGAAAAAACTATATTCCTTCCTGAAACAGGTGGATGTGGCAAATTTATATACATGGCGGCAGGGTTATTGCTTATTTTCTGTGGCGTCTATGGTTTATATAAAAAGTTCCTTTTTGGAAGGAGGGTATATTGATTTATTAGTCGTTTTTTGGTTTAAAAAATTAAATGGAGGTCAACAAATATGAAAACATTAAAAAAGTCAATGGGAATAATACTTGCACTACTTATGACAGTATTATTTACAACATCTGCTTTCGCAGCAGAAGTAAAGATAACAGAGCGTCAGTATTTAGCATATCAGATTTTTTCTGGTACACAGGATGATGCAGTAGAGGGTGAAGATGCACCTCTATGTGACATCGAGTGGGGTGCTGGTATTGAAAGCACTAGCTTTTTACCAAGAATTAAAGCAATTGAAACAGGTGAATTTGCTGATTGTGAATCTGCTGATGACGTAGCTAAGGTATTAACAGCTCTTTCAGAAACTATTAACAATAATGATGTAAACGATCCAGCTGCTGTAAGTGCTAAAAAAGTTGTAGATGAGTTTGCTAGACTTGCAGATATTTGCAAAAAACCAGGTGAAGGTTTAGACTTAGGTATATATGCTAACGTTGTTGATGGTACAGCAGTTGATACAACTGGTGCAACACTAGAAAGCAAATTAGCTCCAGGTTACTATTTGGTTGTTGATAACAGCAACACATCTGAACAGGATACAGCTAAGAACCTTTCATTACTACAAATGACAAAGAATGGTAAATTTGTTATTGGTAACAAAACAGATATTCCAATGGTAGAGAAAAAGGTTTGGGAAAATTCTTACACTGCTGCTGATCTAGCTCCAATTACAAATTATCAGCTTGAACAAGGCTATAATGATATAGCTGACCACGATATCGGTGAGAATATTCCATTTATTCTAATCGGTACAATGCCATCAACTCTAAAGGACTATGATACATATACATATATATTCCACGACACAATGTCTAAGGGTCTTACATATGGTAATAACGCTGTAGTATATGTTGATAACGGAAATGGTCTAGTAGTAATTCCTGATTCAAAATATGATATCGAAAGCAAGGCAAACGCTGTAACAGAAGGAACTGACCTTACAATTTCATTTGCTGATGTAAAATTAGTTGAAGGCATTAATGAGAACAGTAAAATCGTTGTTAAGTATACAGCTATGCTTAACTCAGAGGCTGAAATCGGTCTTGAAGGTAACACAAACGAGGTTTACCTAGAATATTCAAACAACCCTAACTATGATGGTTCAGGCGTACCTGGCGACGGCGATGATGATAGCGATTCAAACGATACAGGTAAATCAAAGGTTGACAGAGTAATCGTATTTACATATCAGCTTGACGTTTCAAAGGTAGATCCAGATCAGAAAGTTCTACCAGGTGCTATATTTAAGCTAAAGAATAACGATACTAATATGTTCTACGTTTTTGATGAAGCAACAAAAGCTATTTCTTGGACTTCAGTAGAAGCTGATGCATACGAGTTTACTTCAACTGGCGCTGAATATTTCTCAGCAGTAGGTCTTGACGAGGGTTCATATACATTGATCGAGACTAAGGCTCCTCAGGGCTATAACAAGATTGCTCCAATTACTTTTGAAATTGAGGCTACAACAAACAACGCTACAACAACTGAGGCTCAGAATTGGATTACATACAGTGATGCTTCAACTGCTCTTACTAAGCTAGTAATTAAATTAGATAATCATACTAATGCATCAGCACTTAACGAAGGTGTTGGCGATACAAAAAGTGGTAGCGTTAAGCTAAAGGTTGTAAATAATCCTGGTTCTCTACTTCCTGAGACAGGTGGTATGGGTACAGTTGTAATTTATACAATCGGTGCTATTCTTGCTATAGGTTCTGTTGTTCTACTAGTTGCTAAAAAGCGTATGAATAAGTAATTATTTTTAAATTATTCTTATCCTATTTAGTACTAAATACTTCTGAATTAATTTAATTAACAAACTGCTGTAAAAGCCATAAACAGCTTTTACAGCAGTAAGGAGAACTCTGTAAAATGAAAAAAGTTAGTTTATCAACAATTATATTAGTGACAACATTAATTATAGGCGTCTCCTTACTGCTGTATCCATCAATAAGTAACTACTGGAATCAACTTCACCAATCGCAGGCAATAGCTGAATATGCTGAAACCGTGTCGAATATGAGTGATGATAAATACGAAAAGTTTCTTGCTGATGCAAATGAATATAATAAAATGCTTTCAGGTTCTTCAACACATTGGATACTAGATAAACAAGAGCTAGAAGAATATAACAAGCTTCTTGATATTTCTGGAACAGGTATTATGGGACAAATTGAAATCCCAAAGATAAATTGTTCACTCACTATTTACCATGATACTGCTGATGAGGTGCTTCAAATTGCAGTAGGACATATTCCAGGTTCATCATTACCAGTTGGAGGAAAAAGTACACACACAGTTCTGTCAGGTCATAGAGGATTGCCTTCAGCAAAAATTTTTACTCACCTTGATAAACTAGAAAAAGGCGATTTGTTTATGATTCGTGTTTTGGATGAGGTTTTGACTTATGAGGTTGATTCAATATTAATTGCTGAGCCTGATGATTTTTCAGCTTTAGGAATAGAGCAGGGAAAAGATTTTTGTACCCTTGTAACCTGTACTCCATATGGTGTTAACACACACAGACTACTTGTTCGTGGCCATAGAATTGAAAATGTTAAACAATCATTAGTTGCAAGAGTAACAGCTGATGCAATGCAGATTGAACCATTATTGATTGCAACCTTAGTTGGTATCCCTGTATTATTAGCTTTGTTTTTATTAATGATAGTTTCAGGTCGTAAGAATAATTCAAATATTAAACAAAATATTATTAAAGGACAGTGATAGGTATGATAAAATTATCTGGAAGAGTAAAGCATATTGCAGTTTTATTTTTAATAACAGTGCTATTCTTATCCTTACCACAAACAGTTATTGCTACTGAAGAAACAGGTTCAATTAGGCTTTCATATCAAATTGAAGGAGCAGAGTTCGCTTTGTACCATGTAGCTAATATATCAGAATATGGAGAGATTACACTTACAGATGATTATTCTAATTATGGGGTGGATCTTGAAAGTGAAAATTCTGCATTAACATTAGCTGCTTATATAACAAATGATAATATAAAGCCTTTAGCAACTGCTGAAACAAATGAAGATTATATTGCAAATTTTGAGAATCTTAATCAGGGTATCTATTTGATTTTAGGCTCTACAAAAGTTGTTGATGATGTAAGATATACAGCTTTACCAGTAATGGTATCTTTACCTTTTGAAGATACAGATGGAGCCCTAATTTGGGATTTAGAGGTAAATGCTAAATACGAAAAGCTACCACTAGATGGCGATACAGAAATTTCTGTATTAAAAATTTGGAAAGACGAAGTAAATCAGAATTCACGTCCAAAAGAAATATCAATTGATTTATCAAAAGATGGCAAAAAGTATGATACTGTAGTACTTAATGCTGATAATAATTGGAAACATACTTGGGAAAACCTTGACAAGGGTAGTCAGTGGCTTGTAACAGAAAGCGTTGTGCCAGAGGGATATGAGGTTAATATCCAACAAAATGGCAATTCTTTTGTTGTTACTAACACATACAAGAAGATTGATACACCTACTAATCCTTCTGTACCTAAACTACCTCAGACAGGTCAGCTGTGGTGGCCTGTATATGTTCTTGTATTTACAGGTTTATGCTTTATAATCGTTGGTGTAAATCGTCGCAGAAAGAATGTATAACAATGAAATTAAAAAAAGGTACAATATTTATTGTGATTGGGCTACTACTTATAGTTGTGGCCCTTTCTTTAGTCGTTTATAATCTGTTATATTCAGCTAAGGTAGAAAAAATCTCTGCCGAAACAGTTCACAAGATAGAAGAAGTTATTCCTGATAAACCAGACGAGAGCTTCTCTCCAGTTTTGCACCCCGACAGAGATATGCCAATAACCAAGATTGATGCATATAATTATATTGGTGTGTTAGAAATACCAGAATTAAATATAAAGCTACCTGTAATGGCAGAATGGAGCTATGGCTTGCTTAATATATCTCCGTGTTGTTATTCTGGCAGTATATATAAAAATGATATGGTAATTGCTGCTCATAATTTTTATAGCCATTTTGGAGGACTAAGTCAATTATCAGTTGGAAGCAAGGTAATATTTACCGATATAGAAGGAAATGTATATAATTATAATGTTGTATGGACTGAAATTCTACAACCAGAGCAAACAGAGCAAATGTTGACAGAAAGAGAAAATGATCAGTGGGATTTAACGCTATTTACCTGTACTATATCTGGCTCTACTAGATTTACAGTAAGGTGTACAAGAGAAATCACTGATGAAACTATTCCTTGAATTCCGAGAATTTAAAAGCTTAGCTTAAAGAATATTTATAAATCTTTTTAATATTATCAAATGAAAATCCACAGAAACATCCTTTACGCTTATTGTAAGGGGTGTTTTTGCGATTGAAAGAATATTAAGCTTGAAAAACATTTTTCTTTATGGCATATTTTGCACTAAGCTTCACATTATGTTTTCTAAGTGCAATACCTTACCTTATACTAACATCGACTTAAACACGAGGTCGTATCTGAAAAACTTAAAACAACTGTCTATTTTTACTGATATAAGCAATTTATTCATGTGATATAATCAATTTGCTAGCTATGGTTATATCAACACTCTAAATACTCAGTATTTCTCAGTGTTTGCTTGAAATAGCCTCGCATTGTCAAAATGCTCAGTGATTTTCCTTTTTCAGATACTTCATAGAAATTTTTATATCGGCAAAATTTGCTTAGTATGTTGTCCTTTTTTACAAGCAACGCTTTAATATGTGTCGTACTTCTTCTAAGCAAAGGCTGTTCGTAAATCAACACTCATTTTTTTATTATAGTTTAGCAATATAGCTAGATTTCTTAGAGCAAAGAGAATATTTGCTCGAAAAAATATTCAAATCAAAAGAATTAAATAGCAAGGGAGAAAAAATATGAATATTTCATTGATAGTATGTGTGATAGTGGCAATATCGGTATTCCTATCAGTAATTACAAAGCCCTATGTATACATAAAAGGGATAAAGGTTGGAACATATTGGTTATTTTCAGCTTTGGGTGCAATAATATTACTTGTTTCTGGAAGTATTCCGTTGAAGTATTTATTTACCGAATTAACATCAGCCTCATCTATAAATCCGATTAAAATTTTAATTCTCTTTTTTGCAATGACTTCTTTATCGGTTTTTTTAGATGAAATTGGTTTCTTTAGGTATTTAGCAAATTTAGCTTTAAGAAAAAATTTAAAAAAGCAATTAGGATTATTTATTGCTTTATATACTATAGTTTCAATGCTTACAATTTTTACTTCTAATGATATTGTGGTATTAACATTTACGCCGTTTATTTGTTTCTTTGCAAAGAATGCCAAGATAAATCCATTACCTTATTTATTTGCAGAATTTGTAGCATCAAATACATGGAGTATGCTATTAATTATAGGAAATCCTACTAATATATATTTAGCATCATCTGCTGGTATTGATTTTATAACATACGTAAAAAATATGATTTTACCAACGTGCTTAGCTGGAATAACGTCTTTTGTTATTCTGCTTTTCATATTCCATAAGGAATTGAAAAAGCCAATATGTGCAACAGTAACGCAAACTCATATCGAACAGAAAACTTCTCTTACATTAGGCGTTATACATTTAGCTATATGTACTATTTTGTTAGCAATAAGTTCCTACTTCTCTTTAGAAATGTATTTGGTATCAGCAATATTTGCTTGTTCGCTGTATTTGTCGGTATTTATAATAAATCTAATCAGAAGAAAAAGCTTAAAGCCTATTTTCAGTTCGTTTAAAAGATTACCCTATGAATTAATTCCGTTTGTGTTATCTATGTTTGTTTTAGTATTAAGTCTAAAATATTCTGGAACAACAGAAACGCTTTCTAACTTAATATCAAAAGATAATCCTATATACACAATTGGAACAGCATCTTTTTTAGTATCAAATATAATAAACAATATACCAATGAGTGTGCTTTTTAGTTCATTGTTGTCGTTTGGTACAGAGGGTCAAACATATTATCAAAGTGTATATTCTGCAATTATTGGTTCAAATATAGGTGCTTTTTTTACACCAGTTGGTGCGTTAGCAGGAATTATGTGGGCATCAATTCTTAAACGATTTGATATTGATTTTTCTTTTAAGAAATTTATTCTTTACGGAATGGTTATATCAATCCCAACACTTTTTTCTGCATTGTTTGGTTTATCGATAATATTTTGATGATTTACAAATGGGTTTAAATTCAGTGATACTATTGTAAGTGAGCTGATTATAACAATAAAATTTATACTCAACTTAAAATAATAGGGGATAAACATTATGAAAAAGCTTGTATTGATTTTAATATGTATTGTACAGATGACCTTTTTTCTGACTGGTTGTCTTGTTGATATAGATGATTTACTTTCAGAAATAGAAGAAACAAACACTTCACAAACAGAAGAAATCCCAACATATAAAATAATAATAACTGCTATTGAAAACAAGGATTTCGAGCTGTTTAAGAGTGTTTATTCTAATTATGCCTTAGAATATGCTGTGGATATTGAAGAGGGCTTTGAATATATGTGCGAAATATACACAGGAGAGTTTCAGGAAATTACACATTCTAATACTGGTGGGGGTAATGAATATTTATATGGAAGACGAGGTTCAATATTTAACCCATCTTTTGGTATTCGTACTGATGAAAAATACTATATTCTGCGTTATTCTAATTGGGATTTCCCAGATTATAAATCAGTATCGGGTGTATATGGTGTACAGCTTGAGGAGAGTACAAAAGAGGACACTATACACGTAGGAGGAAGATCATTCAAATTTCCAGGTGTGTACTATCCAGAAAATGCATTTGTTGATGTAATATATGGAAGGATTATGCATTTTCTTGAGAGAATGGAAGAGGGTAAAGGCTTCGGGGTAGATGAATATAATGTTAATATAAAAGAATCTATGTCAGATGAGCTTTTAGCAACAGATAATCTGGATAGCAGGTTGATAGATGTACAGAATTATCTTGAATATTTTTCATCTTCAAACATAGAATATGCTTGGCGAAGTAAAGATTTAAAACAGGTGTATTTTCAAGTTAAGGGTTTTGATTCATATATATACATAAGACTTGACGATGAACAAACTGATAAAATAAAGGTTATGCAGATAGTAGAAATTGACGGGGATAAGCCTATTGAAGAATATGATTTTAAATCAGAAGCTGGCATATATTTGCCAGCTACAACCTAGGGCTTGTTTGAAAAATCAAAGGTAATGTCTGTTTTGCTCTGAAATCGGTGATTTCTGTGTGTAAAATCATCTAAACAAGTCAGTATTTCTGTGGTTTTCTCCTTGAAATCCCTCGCTCCGAAAGAAAAATCCAGCAACTTTTCTTTTCTTCAAACAATCCCTAATATTAAGATTTATAATTTTACTTTCCAAAATGTTATTTTGACAAGCTGATGAAAAATTGTACAGTGCGAATAGTTACCATTGAGCTTTCAAAAAAGAAAATAGAATAAATTTAATGAATTTAATGAATTTCAAAAGATATAATCCCCTTAAAGTAGGTACTTGAAAAAACTTATCAGGTATAGCTTTAAGGGGATTATTGTATACGAAAATTAGATAATTTGGTAAGCGTCAACCCAAGCACGCCTACCCATCCTCTTTTTAATGGGATATAATTCTCATTAAAAGGAGGATTTTTAAATATGGCAACAAGAAGAACAAAAGAAGAAAAGTTAAAATTAATAGCTGATTATGAAGCAAGTAGT
>JAXJTP010000169.1:0-2171 GCA_036309525.1 Acutalibacteraceae bacterium
AAGTAATCTTGTGAATTACTTTTGCTGAGGGGTTATGTGCGTGCTTGAATTGACGCTTACGGCTCTTAACAGCCTTACCAGCGTTTAAAAGTGGTGCAATAAACATTGCCATTGCTCTTGGTAGGTAGCCCATAGTGCAAGAGCCTTTGCCCTTAACTGTCGCTACTACTGCCACAGCGTTGCTATCAGCTGTATTGTGCTTATCTCTTACCAGTGTAATGCTGATGTCCTCGGCATTGTAATGTTGTAGGTGTTCAATAGCTGTCTGTCTTTTAGCGTGTGTAACGCCTGCAACTCGTGTTATTACTTGTGGTAGCTTTACCATTATCCACGCTTCAACCATTGCCATAGAACGGGTGTAGCCTTGCTTTACTAAGCTATTAGCTATTGTGCAGGCTTTCTGCCTTAGTGTTCTGATGTTCTTTTTCATATTCTGTTCGCTCCTTTCTGTGTTCGGTTCGGTGTGTTGTCCTAACCTTTGACTATATTGTAACATACTGTACCCACTATGTAAATTGACATTATAGCTAAACATACTGGGTACATATTGTTTGTTTTGCATACTGTACACAGTATTTGTTCTGTGGTATAATGTATATGTAAAATAGGGGGGGTGGAACAAATGAGTAAGACATCAAGCAAAGTAAAAGACAGATACAATGCTAAAGCCTATGACGAGATAAAGTTTAGAGTACCAAAGGGCGAAAAGGATATAATAAAAGCCCACGCTGACAAGGTGGGCGAAAGTGTGAACGGATATATTAAAAAAGCCGTTGACGAAAGAATGGAACGAGAAAGCACAGAATAAATATTAGGAGTGATGACAATGCCTGAATTATGTAGATTTTACAACATAGTAATCAAAATGATTTTTTCAGACTTCGACCAGCACCACAAGCCACATTTTCACGTTTATTATGCTGAATATGAAGCCTCGGTAGGTGTTGACGGTGAATTGCTAGCTGGTAAGCTACCAGTAAAGCAATTAAGAATGGTGCAAGCGTGGGCAGCGATACACGAAGATGAATTATATCAAGCGTGGAATAAAGCTGTAAGAAATGAGCCATTTGGAAAAATAGCACCACTAAACTAATAGGGGGATTGAGTTATGTATATCATTGACGGAATTGCATACACTGGTGAACCTACTCCAATACTGAAAATAAGTGGAGTACGACCACTAAAGGACTATAAGCTGTGGGTAAGATTTAACAATGGTGAAGCAAAGATATTTGACTTTAAGCCATTGCTTGATTTACCAATATTCAAGCCACTTGCAGATGTAGAAGTGTTTAATAGTGTTTACATCGACCACGGTGTTACAGTTTGGAACGATGGCGATATTGATATAGCACCCGAGGCACTTTATAACGAGGGTGTAACAGCAACTAATACAGGGATAGCATAATATGAGTTTTCACAGAGTTAAAACAGTTGTACCACTGCCAAATTACATTTTAGATGTTCATTTTGAAGACGGTACACAAAAGAAATACGATGTAAAGCCACTGTTTTCAAAGTGGGAAGTATTCAAAGCCCTTGTGGATATAAAGGGCTTATTTGAACAGGTACAGGTTGATATGGGTGGATATGGTATTGTGTGGAATGATTATATTGATTTGTCCTGTGATGAGCTTTATTATAACGGTATAGAACCAGTAGGAGGTGTTTAAATGGCATTAACTGAAGCACAAAAGAGAGCTAATGCAAAATATAACGCCAAAGCCTACGACCGTGTAGAATTAAAGGTCAAAAAAGGCAAAAAAGAAACAATCAAAGCCCACGCAGAACAGCAGGGCGAGAGTCTGAATGGTTTTATTAATCGTGCTATTGATGAAGCTATAGAGCGTGACAACAAATAAATTACAGCTGAAAAGAGCAGATAACTACTTGATGTGTGGTTATCTGCTTTTATTTATGTCTAAAATTGCCATAGGTCAGCTGTAAGAGGTTTTTGCTGTAAAGTGATGTAGTTTTATACTTGAAAACAAAAACGCTGTATAGCACCTTAAAACCGAAAATAGAACTATGTAAGCGTCAACCCAAGCACGCCTACCCATCCTCTTTTTAATGGGATATAATTCTCATTAAAAGGAGGATTTTTAAATATGGCAACAAGAAGAACAAAAGAAGAAAAGTTAAAATTAATAGCTGATTATGAAGCAAGTAGT
>JAXJTP010000170.1:0-6130 GCA_036309525.1 Acutalibacteraceae bacterium
CCGATATACTACTTTGATTAGTGTTCAACTGCGTTTCTTTATCAAATGTTTCTCTACTTCGTATCTCCGCTATTCTTTTATCTGCTATAGCCGATACTCTAACTGCTGAATACAGTATCAAATAACTTCCTGCAATCAGAATTATTACGAGGACTTCAATTAGCACTTTGCTCATACAATCTCTTCCTTTCAAAACAAAAAGTAGGACTATATCAGCCAAACGGAATTTCTCCGTTTTAAATGCTAATTTAGTCCTACCTAAATAAAACTATTAAATTGTCACCTCACTTGGGTGCACGAACCACACTCAGGTCATGACTCCTGAATTGTTGATGCAATGTTTGGATTTCGGTTTGATTTGTCAGCGCTGCCTTATCATATACCGATTTTAGGTATAAAAAAATAAGGACTAAATTAGTGCTAACCCATTGATTTTACTGGGTTTCTCTAACTTTGTCCTTATTATAACATGGTCATCACGAAAAGGGTGAGCAATATTCATTTCTACATATTTTTCAATGATTTCATCAAAGCTTGATTGAGGCATTTTATCTATATTCTCAAGTGCAACATCAAGGTACATCAAATGTGCAAATCTAAAGTTACCCTTTGCAATATTTACTCTGCGAATTTCGCCTGCAAAGTCATATATATCTCCAAAAAGATACCTATGGATAAATTTAAGTGTAGCAAATGTACCTGCTTCTAAATTATCAAGTATTCCTTTTTCAAATAATTCTAATGCTTTCTTTTTACTAATTCTCTCTTCTTCTCTTTGTAAATCAGCAGGAGATGTAATTCCAAGCTTATTATCCAGCACCCTATCACCTCTTTCAATATAGTTTTATTATATCATTCAGTCAGTTAATTTACAAGAAAAAACAGGCGAACCAAATGGTTCGCCCGAAAATTATTTATATATAATTTTTATAATTAAAGCAAATTACTTGCTTGCCTTCTCTTTTAGAGCAGCCTGTGCAGCAGCTAGTCTAGCTATTGGCACTCTGAATGGAGAACAAGATACATAGTCTAGGCCTACAAAGTGGCAGAACTCAACTGATGATGGGTCACCACCGTGCTCACCACAGATACCTAGCTTAATGTCAGGTCTTGTTGACTTACCTAGCTCAACAGCCATCTTTACAAGCTTGCCAACACCTGTCTGGTCTAGCTTAGCAAATGGATCTGACTCGTAGATCTTTGTGTCATAGTAAGCATCTAGGAACTTACCAGCGTCATCACGGCTGAAGCCGAATGTCATCTGTGTAAGGTCGTTAGTACCAAAGCTGAAGAACTCAGCCTCCTTAGCAATCTCGTCAGCTGTTAGAGCAGCTCTTGGGATCTCGATCATTGTACCAACCTTGTACTCCATAGCTACGCCAGCTTCAGCAATAATCTTATCAGCTGTTGCTGTAACTACGTCCTTAACATACTTAAGCTCTTTGATCTCGCCTACAAGTGGAATCATAATCTCAGGTACGATATTGTACTCTGGGTTCTCCTTGTTAACAACGATAGCAGCGTTGATAACAGCTGTTGTCTGCATAGCAGCGATCTCTGGGTATGTTACAGCTAGACGGCAACCACGGTGACCCATCATTGGGTTAAACTCGTGTAGACCCTCGATGATTTCCTTTAGGTGCTCAACTGTGATGTTCATCTCACCAGCTAGCTCAACGATATCCTCTTCCTTTGTAGGAACGAACTCGTGTAGAGGTGGATCTAGGAATCTGATTGTCATTGGACGACCCTCAAGAACTCTGTACATCTCCTCGAAGTCACCCTGCTGTAGTGGCATAATCTTAGCTAGAGCCTTTTCTCTCTCTTCAACAGTCTCAGAAACGATCATCTCACGGATAGCCTTAATTCTGTCACCCTCGAAGAACATATGCTCTGTACGGCAAAGACCAATACCCTCAGCACCAAACTTAACAGCCTGAGCTGTATCTCTTGGGTTATCAGCGTTTGTTCTAACCTTTAGTGTTCTAGCAGCATCAGCCCAGCTCATAAATCTGTCGAAGTCACCAACAATAGCAGCCTCAGCAGTAGCAATAGCCTCGCCATAGATGTCACCTGTTGAACCGTTTAGAGAAATGTAGTCGCCCTCTTTGATTGTCATACCACCAAGAGTAAACTGCTTAGCTTCCTCGTTGATTGTGATTTCACCACAACCAGATACACAGCAAGTACCCATACCACGTGCAACAACGGCAGCGTGAGATGTCATACCACCACGAACTGTTAGGATACCCTCAGCAGCGTTCATACCCTCGATATCCTCTGGTGATGTCTCTAGTCTTACAAGAACAACCTTCTCGCCGTTCTCTGCCCATGTCTTAGCGTCTTCAGCTGTGAATACAACCTTACCACAAGCAGCACCTGGAGAAGCAGCTAGACCCTTACCGATTGGAGTAGCCTTCTTTAGAGCAGCAGCGTCAAACTGTGGGTGTAGTAGAGCGTCAAGCTGCTTTGGCTCAACTCTTAGTACAGCCTCTTCCTCAGAAATCATACCCTCGTCAACTAGGTCAACAGCAATCTTTAGAGCAGCAGCAGCTGTTCTCTTACCGTTTCTTGTCTGTAGCATATATAGCTTACCATTTTCGATAGTAAACTCCATATCCTGCATATCTCTATAATGATTTTCTAGCTTGTTAGCGATTTCAACAAACTGGTTGTAAACCTCTGGCATTTCCTCAGCTAGCTTGTCGATTGTGCTTGGAGTTCTAACACCAGCAACAACGTCCTCACCCTGAGCATTGATTAGGTACTCACCAAATAGAGCCTTCTCACCTGTAGCTGGGTCACGTGTAAATGCAACACCTGTACCTGAGTTCTCATTTAGGTTACCAAATACCATTGGCTGTACGTTTACAGCAGTACCCCATGAATATGGAATATCATTCATTCTTCTGTAAACATTTGCACGAGGGTTGTCCCATGAACGGAATACAGCCTTAACTGCAGCCATTAGCTGAGCCTTAGGATCAACTGGGAAGTCCTCGCCCTTCTGCTCCTTGTAGTAATCCTTAAATAGTACTACAAGCTTCTTCATATCTTCAGCATCAAGCTCGATATCGTCCTTAACGCCCTTCTGCTCTTTTAACTCGTCGATGATAACCTCAAAACGCTTCTTTGAAATTTCCATAACAACGTCTGAGAACATCTGGATGAAACGACGGTATGAGTCGTATACGAATCTCTCAAACTTAGGGTCTGGGTTACCAGCGATAAGACCAGCAACAACCTCGTCATTCAAACCTAGGTTTAGGATTGTGTCCATCATACCAGGCATTGAAGCTCTTGCACCTGAACGAACAGATACTAGAAGTGGATTCTTAGCGTCACCAAACTTCTTCTCGTTGATTTTTTCAATCTCAGCTAGTGCAGTGTAGATCTGCTCCTCGATGTCGCTAGCGATTTTTTTGCCGTCCTCGTAGTAACGAGTACAAGCTTCTGTTGAAACTGTGAAGCCCTGTGGAACTGGCATACCTAGTGCTGTCATACCAGCTAGGTTAGCACCCTTACCACCAAGAAGCTCTCTCATTGTTTCATTACCCTCAGAGAAAAGATAAACATACTTTTGGCTCATTGGAATAGATACCTCCTGAAAAAATAATTCAACACTGCCAAAAAATCAGCAGTATATAATTTGCTTAATATTATCAAGCCTCGTAGATATTATAACAAATCTTTTTATAAATTTCCATACCTTTTCTTTATTTTCATATAAGAATTTCAATTTTTTTGTAACACACTGATATTTAAAAGCAAAAAGAAACTAATTATTATTTAATAAAAGAAAAATTTACTGTTAAAATAGATAAATTTATATTTTTAGGTCGAAAAGGGTTGAAAAATTTTCTATCTGTGAGATAATATATATGTATGTAAAATTGTCTATGAAATCTAAAATCGGATTTTATGCTTAGCTTACTTTTTATGATTTCAGTAAGCTATAACATTAATATAAATATAATATACGGAGGAAAATAATTATGGCGAACAAGTGTGCTGTAATTCTTGCTGGTGGAGAAGGCAAGAGAATGAAATCAGACAAGCCAAAAACATTGTCCGAGGTTATGGATAAGCCTATGCTACAATGGGTTATTGACGCTATCAGAAAAAGTGGCGTTGAAAATATCTGTGTAGTAAAGGGCTATAAAAAGGAATGTATCGAGGAATACCTAACTACTCTTGAGTATAAAGTAAGCTCTGTTTTTCAGGCTGAAAGACTTGGCACTGGTCACGCTGTTATGATGGCTAAGAATTTTCTTATTGAAAACGACGGAGATGTTATAATTCTTAATGGTGATGCACCTTTTATGGATAGCGAAACTATACAAAAGGCATATGACCAGCACATTGCTACAAACAGCAGTGCAACAGTTATTTCTGCAAGGGTTGAAAATCCAACAGGCTATGGCAGAATAGTCAGAGAAGAAAATGGCTCTTTAAAGGCCATTGTTGAGCAGAAGGACGCTGACGAAGAAACTCTTGCTATCAACGAGGTTAATTCAGGTGGCTTCTGGTTTAATACAAGCGATCTACTAAGCGTGCTTGATAATATCCAGGCTAACAACGCTGCAAAGGAATATTATTTACCTGACGCACTAAAGCTACTTTTAGCTAACGGCAAAGCAGTAGGTGCATTTACAGCTGAATCTGCTGATACAGTTTTAGGTGCAAACGACCCTGCTCAGCTAGCAGATTTAAATGCTATTGCATATAGTAAGTATGGTAAATATCCATATTGATAATACATTAATTTATTTTGTAAATTTTTAATTACACAATGTGTAGCTAAGATATAGGAGGATTTTTTTAATGAATTTTCACGGTAAGGACATCAAAATTTTCGCAGGTAGTTCAAACCCAACTGTTGCACAGGGCATTGCTGATGGTTTAGGACTTCCTTTAGGTAAGTCTGAGTGCAAAACATTTAGTGATGGTGAAATCGCAGTTTCTCTTAACGAGTCTGTTCGTGGATCTGAATGCTTTATTGTACAGTCAACATGCGATCCTGTAAATGACAATCTTATGGAATTGCTAATTATGATTGACGCTATGAAGAGAGCATCTGCTGCAAGAATTACTGCTGTTATGCCATACTTCGGTTATGCAAGACAGGATAGAAAGGCTAAGCCAAGAGATCCAATCTCAGCTAAGCTAGTTGCTGACCTTATTACAACAGCTGGTGCAGACAGAGTTTTGACAATGGATCTACACGCTAACCAGATTCAAGGCTTCTTCAACATTCCTGTTGACCATCTACTAGGTGCTCCACTACTTGCAGAGCATATGAAGAATATGGTAGGCAACGAGCAGGATGATTACATTGTAGTTTCTCCTGACCTTGGTTCAGTTACTCGTGCAAGAAACTTCGCTAATAAAATCGGCTGTGGTCTTGCTATTGTAGACAAGAGAAGACAGAAGGCTAATGTATCTGAGGTAATGAATATTATCGGTGACGTAAAGGACAAGAAGGTTATCCTGGTTGACGATATGATCGATACAGCTGGTACACTATGTAACGCAGCTGCTGCACTAATCGAAAAGGGTGGTGCTAAGAGCGTTACAGCCTGTGCTACACACGCTGTTCTTTCTGGTCCTGCTATCGAGAGAATCCAGAACAGTGTTATTTCAGAGGTTGTTCTTCTTGACACTGTACCAGTTGAGGGCGAGAAGCTAATCGACAAATTTACAGTTCTACCTGTAGCTCCAACATTTGCAAGAGCTATCGAAAGAATTTACGCAGACCAGCCATTCAACAACGTTTTTGGTTGATTTGATTAAAATTAATAGCAAATTTAAAAATCCGAACCTTGCTTTGTGCAGGTTCGGATTTTTTGTTTTAAGAATATAAGAACAAACAAATTTGGGTTTGTCGGTGTGAGCTGTCGTTCACACCAGAGGAAAGACAGATTAAAAGTTTTGATTAAACTTTTTCAAAAGTTTACAGGTCGAGGACAGCGTCCTCGTGGGATTTTAAAGGGCAACGCCCTATATGCACCAACTTAAAATAGGTGGTAGTATAGTTTCTAATATGCTATAATAAAATAGGGGCGAAAAGAATGGAAATAAAAGATATACTAAATTTATTACCCAAAGGATATAAAGAGGCATGTTGGGA
>JAXJTP010000171.1:0-17514 GCA_036309525.1 Acutalibacteraceae bacterium
CCTGTTGGTGGTGTAACCTCTACAAATTTTGCTTTACTTTTAGGTGTTCTAACATCAGACTTTGTATTACGAATCCAGCCTGCGAATGTTGATTTTGATATACCATTGGTAGCACACCATTCTGTCATCGATAGACTACTTGCTTCATAATCAGATATTAATTTTAACTTTTCTTCTTTTGTTCTTCTTGTTGCCATATTTAAAAATCCTCCTTGTTATGAGGATTATATCTCTTTACAAGGAGGATGGGTAGGCGTGCTTGAGTTGACGCTTACATTAATGGCATATATAATGGATGTTAGTTCTATATGTTTTAAATTACTTTCTCGGATTTCTGCTTATAATTACTTGCACAAACCATCCTGTTGAAGCATTTTTTGTGTCTGTGTTATAACAATTTACAATATGATTTTTTATTCGACTAAATATTCGACTAAAAATGTACAAATCTGCTGTTTATGCGAGGGTGTATACAGTTGTAGATAGAATGGGAAACGCTCTGCCAATGCCAGTATGTGTGCTCGTAACTGATTCAGGTTATGGGCACTCTTTTTATTTATCGAACTTTTCTAAGGCGATTGTTAATTGTTATAGTCAGAAAGAATTTGTTGTTTTCCAACACTGTTAACGGATTAACCTCGTCAACAATTATATATAGCATTATTCAGGTAGGATATGGGTGGTAATTGTTTATAACCTTATACCAGTATGAATAATAACAAAAAGGATATATTCTTACCTGAGAAATTTTGATATATGTACTCACATAAATTCAAAGGGTAGGGGCAAACTCCTGTTTTGCTTGGTCAGAGCAGACAACTGAATATTGCAAATCAAGACCCCCTCAGCAGAAGTAAGTGTGTAAATTACTTTTGCTGAGGGGGTTATGTGCGTGCTTGAATTTACTCTTACACAAAGATAATCTTGTAAACTGCTTTTGGCAAGAGAATTCTATGTGTACGTGAGTTGACGCTTACTATTCAAGCATAGTGGTGCGAACACTGATAATATATCTAAATCAACATTCGTAGAATGATTTTGTAGTATAAAGTTTGATGTTAAAAAACTAAAAATAGAGCAACAGTGTCATAGCTACAACCAGAACGGTAAGCAAAAAGTACACAGAGATTATCGATAAGTATAAATATTTTAGTTTTACGATTTCCGATGGTGTTTATGTGATACTAAATTCTGATAATAAGTGACTTTCGTTACAATATGGTTTTAACAAAAGTTCATATCGAGTTCCAAGAGCTCTCAGTCTTGTTGTGGGGCAGGATGAAGTTCGGCCCAAAATCTACTAGTAAATTCTTGTTCGTTTTTTATCGACGTTTAGTATGAGGGTCATTGTGTGTTGAATCAAGGTAATAGAATGTTGTTAAGATTGACTGATGCTATTGAATAAATATACTGTACAAAATCACTGTAATTATTGACTTTGTGGATATAAAAATGTATAATTTTATCATCGTGATGCCGATGTGAAATATATAGCAAGATTATATATTAAGTTTTCGTAGTGTGCAGGGTAACATAGAAAA
Source organism: Acutalibacteraceae bacterium (assembly GCA_036309525.1). GTDB lineage: Bacteria > Bacillota > Clostridia > Oscillospirales > Acutalibacteraceae > CAG-964. The sequence goes on from JAXJTP010000171.1 coordinate 1,542, forward strand.
ATGTGAATAATAGTTGAGGGAGGACTAAAAGATGGTAGACAGAAGCTTATATGATAAAGTACTTGAAGAAATAAAAAGCATTTATTCGCATCATTCAGGATGTGATTTTAATAATTCTTTAAGTAAGGTAATGAATATCAGAGATAATTTTGATATAAAACTTATGTTGATAGGTCATTTTAGTGCAGGAAAAACTGCATTAATAAATTCACTAATTGGAAAAAGAGGTTTTTTGAAAGAATCACAGGAGCCACAAACAGCTATTGCAACTGAATTGAAATATGATGAAATTGAATCAGCATATGCGTTTGATGTTAATGGCAATAAAGAAGTATTCGATACGCAGAAGGAATATATTTCTAGTCAATATAATCGTATCGAGTTTAGAATAAATTCTCCTGTATTAAAAGAGATAAACGATTTTACAATTGTCGATACACCTGGTTTTGATGCAGGTATAGAAGCTCATACAAAAGCACTTACAAACTATATCGGAGTTGGTTCAGCATATTTAGTAGTGATAGATCAGGAAAAGGGAGGAATAGATCAAACAACACTTGATTTTATTCGAGAAATATCAAACTATAGTTCTCAGGTTGCAGTGCTGATTAATAAGTGCGATAAAATTACGGAAGAGATAGCAGAAAGTATTGCTGAATCTGCTAGATTTACATTGATGATGAACGGACTGTCTTATAGGGTTTATACCGTATCTAGTATAGATTCAGATATTTCTGAGAAATTAAGAACAATTATTTTATCCTTTAATGCACAAGAAGCTTTTAATAAAGTAATGTTAAGAGAAATAAAAGCAGAGTTGTTTAGTACCGAAAAGATTTTGGAGGTTACTAAACAGAGAATGTATTTGGATACATATGACTTAGATTCTGATATTGTAATGTATTCAAGATTGGAAGAACAATTATCAGGAGCTTTTGCTAAAAAAAGAGATGAGGCAAATCAGGAACTTGATGATATGGTTCAGGGGGTAATCACCTTAATAAAGAACGCTTTAATATCTGATTCCGATTCTGTTGCTGAAGCTTTATGTAGTTACAATCAGGTGGCTGCGCAGGCAATTATAGTAGAAACTATTCGTCCGATTATGTTATCTTCAATGAAAAATATCAGTATAAGACAAATTGACAGCATTACTGATACTCTTGACTTTACTGGTGTAATCAGTGAGTCTGATAGTATGAATCTGACTGATGTTACATTGAATTTGGCTGGTAACTTAAAAAATCTGATTGAACAGGGAATGTTTGATTCTTTGTCAGTTTCTGGTTCGGATACAGATAACACAGATAAAAAGAAAAATATGTATCGTGTAATTACAGGTATTGCTGCAATTGCAACTAATGTAGTTGCACCATGGCTTGAAGTAGTGATTGTTTTGTTACCTGATATTATAAACATTCTGCAAGGTCTTTTTGGAGATAGTAATGTTGATTTAGTAAAACGTAGATATATTAATAATGTTATTCCACAGATAATAAATAAGATTTATCCTCAGGTCAGGCAGAATACAGAATCAACAATAGCACTTGTTATTGATGAATATGAAAAAATGCTGGATGATAAAATTGAAAGCATAAAAAATAATCTTACCGAAGCTCATAATAAGAAAAATAAAAAGGTAGAAGATTACGAAAATTATAAAAAGATAATTACTGAAGATATTGATACAGTCAAAAAGGTACTTAGCGAATTGGGGGAATAGGCATGGCACTGGATTATGCTAAAATAAATAAATATCTTAAAGAGGTTAGACAAGTTGAAGAATCATTGGAAAATCATCAGGAGTTATTTGATATAGAAAAATTAATTGAATTCAAGCAGATAACTTTATCATTGGAACAAAATGTAGAGTTAACAAAAAAAGAGTCCAGAAAGCTGAGTATAGGAATAGTAGGTGATGTAAAGGCAGGTAAATCATCATTTCTTAACGCTTGTATTTTTGATGGAGAAGAATATTTGCCGAAAGCTGCTACACCTATGACAGCTGCACTTACTAAAATTACATATTCAGAAACACCTAAAGCAATTATTCATTTTTATACTAGAGAAGATTGGGGTACTATTGAAAAACAGTCTGCTGAGTATGATGAGGGTTTACAGAAAGAATACGAATTATATTGTAAAAATGTAACGAATACTAAAACAATTAGAAATTTGTCTAATCGTGTACCTTTGATGAGTATTGAAGAATTTGAACGCAGTAAATATAATTGTAAGTCAGAAAATATACGTGCGGCAAAGGAACTTACAAAAATGGCAAAAGATCCTTTTTTGATGGATAAGCTTGACAGTTCAGATGAAATACAGGGTGACATTATATCAAAGCTAAATGATTATGTTGGAGTAAATGGTCGTTATACACCAATAGTAAGCTGTGTGGAATTACAGGTAAATAATCCTGCTGTGAAAGATTTAGAAATTGTTGATACTCCTGGACTAAATGATCCGATTGCCTCACGTAGTGTAAGAACTAAACAGTTTTTGCGTTCGTGTGATGTTGTATTAATTTTGTCACGATGTAGTCAGTTTATGACTTCCAGCACGGTTGCTCTTATGGCGAATACATTACCAGCTGCTGGTGTTCGTGAGATTTTAGTGATTGGCAGCAAATTGGATTCTGGAATATTAAATGAAAATACTATAGTCAATTTTGATTTGGCGTACAAAAAGTCGTTAGAGAGCTATAAAACACAGTTTATTAATAACTTATCTGAAGCACAAAAAATGACAAAACATACTGATATATTAGATAAAATGTCTTTAAATAAGGTTCTTTTCGCTTCTCCTATGTGTTTTTCTATAGACCGTAAAATTAAAAATGGCAGTGCTTTAGATGATCTCGAGAAGAAAACATACGAGAATTTACACACTAGATTCAATAACTTTAAGGATTCATATCTTCCAGCTTTAGGAGGTATGAATCAGGTGAAAATAGCTTTAAATGAGGTATTGAAAAGAAAGATTGATATTATTGAAGGAAAAAACAGCGATTTGTTAGATAATGCAAAATTAAATCACACTCGTGTTCTTGATAAAATTCTACAAGAAACTGTTTCGAGTCGCACAAAGCTTGAGACAACCTCAGCTGAAGAACTTAAAAAGAAGACCACTAAGATTCAGAATGTAATTGATTCTTCAAGAACAAAGTTATTGCATATTTTTGACCGGGCAGTTATCAGATGTGATGAAAAGGTTGAGCAAATCAAGCCACAATTAACTATTGAAATGGGACAGCATAAAAGAATTTCTACCCAAAAATCTACACATCACGATTATACAGTTGAAAGTGTTGGATTTTTGGGTTTGAAAAAAGAGGTTATACATTATGATGTTACGGTTACTACTGCTGATACAGCTTTAGTTATAGATAATATAAAATCATATTCTGCAAAGTGTCATTCCTTTGTTAACAGCGAATTTCGAAATATATTTAACAAGGAGGAATTTGCTCAAAAAATAAAGGAAGTTATTTTAAATGCATTCAATCGTAGTGAAAAAGAATTTGATGAAGATGAAATATTGCTACCATTACAGAATGTGTTGGCAAAAATATCAATTCCTCATATTGAATTTGATTTTACGCCATATATAGATGAAGTTGATGCTAGGTTTAAAGAAGGTTGTGCAAAAAATGAAGAGATTCATAGATTGACCCAGTTACAGAGTAAATTATTGAACGGAATAGAGATTGAGATAGTTAACCAGCTGATGGATGCATTACAAAAAATCAAAAAAACACTAGATACACAAGCAGTTAATTTTGTTGACCAGATAGAGAAAAACTTATGTTGTGAACTTGAAAAGCTGAAAGGGCAGATTGAAGAAAAAGAACGATATATTGAAGAATATAATAAATTTACAGATACTGTGCGTGAAGTAAAATCAAAGCTGCCATTAATATAAATCTGTTTGGAGATTGTAAAATAAAGTGTTTAAGTTTATTTATGAAGGTGAGGGAAAAAGATGCCTTTTGATGTTGATCTTGGAGATGTAATAGATTTAGATGAATTATTTAAAGATGTTACAATACCTGATGCTAATATGTATATTGCTGATGAGAATAAAGCGATAGAATTAATATCAGAATTAATAAAAAATAAATCGGATTCATCAGTATATCTTCGAAAACGCATAGAAGATAAAATTAATCAATTGTTTTCGTTGTTTTCTGAAGTGACAATTGAAAATGAAATGGTGTTTTATGAGAGATTCATAGATTTATGTTCAAGGCTGTCTGTATACCAAAAAATCAAAAAAATACAGAATAAAGTAGTGGTTAGTTTTGGTGGAAAAGTAAGTGCTGGTAAATCGAAATTTATTAATACAATATCTGGTATCGAAGATATGCTGCCGGTTGATCAAAAAACTACTACAGCAATTCCGACTTATATTATTAAGTCGGAAAAAGAAGAAATATATGCTAATAGTGTTTATGGTTATTCTGTTAAAATCTCACCGGAAGCCTTAAACGCTATGGCACATGAGTTTGATACAGTATATGGTATTGGCTTTCCAGCATTTGTTGACAGTATAATAATCTCGTCTGAAAAATTTGCATTACCAGAAGAAGTTGCTTTATTAGATACACCAGGATATACAAAATACGATGCTTCCAGTGATTCAAAAAAGCTTATTTCAGATCGTGAAAAGGCTTATGAACAGATAAGTGTTTCTGATTATTTAATTTGGCTGATTGATATTGATAATGGAGCAATAACAGAAGATGACATACAATTTATTGAATCTTTAAGAATAAAAACTCCTGTTTTGATTGTATTTACTAAGGCTGATTTAAAACCAGAAAAAGAAATAAAACAAATTATCAATGTTGCAAAAGAAACTATAAATAGAACAGCGATAGATTGTTTTGGGATTACAGCTTATTCTGCTGACCTGAAAAAAGAATATGAAATGAATCTGATCCCTGAATTTTTGAATTATACTATAAATGGAAAGGTTAGAAATAATAATATTAAAGAAGAATTTAAAAAAGTAGAAAAGGATATGAGAGATTCAATAAAAGAATCAATGGGTTTATCTAAATATACTTCAGACAAGTTGTTTAAGTATATTTCTGAATCTGATAAGATAATGGAAATCGGTTCTTTGGCACAATTATGGGGAAAAGCAAATCAGGAAGGGTATATCCTATATAACCTATTAACGCAATATGATTTAATCGTTAAAAATATTAACAAAGATTTAAATGAGTTTTTAATAGAAGGGTAGTGATGGTGATGACAGATACATCAAGATATATGGCTATTCTTGCAAAAGTTATGCAAAATAAAAACTTATCTGACTCAGATATAAATAAGGAAAAGTATAACAGATTATACTTTATGATTCATTCAAAATTAAATAATCAACTTCGTAAATCAATGTATCCATATACTTCTGATATTCTACAGAAAACTGAAAAGATGATGGATGAGATGGAGTTTTTATATCTTTGTCCTGAGATGATCGGCAAAAAGTGTATGCTTGTTTCTAGCTATATAACAACCAGTATATTTGATATATGCAAAGCTATATTTGTCACTCAAGAGTATGTATCATCATTAAAAAAAATACATACACAAATTCCGATTGTTATAGTTGATAATGATGATGATTCGGTTGAGATTCTTAACTATGCGAATGTTAGAATTAAGCTGACTATTACTGAGCTTAAATTTCTTATTATTGAAAGTGGAAAAAGAAAAATAGCTTTGAATAAGATTATTCAATTTATAATAGTAAAAACCAAGCTTAAAGAGCCAAACCTGTGCATGATAGCAGATAATATATATGCACATGCAGAAAATGTCTTTAGTAGAACTATTTCTCAAAAATTAGCCTATGTAGATTCGTTTGGAGTCAGAAGTATCAATAAACGACATTTATCCGGTTTCAGTGCGTTGCTTATGAGTGATGAATTAATAATGGATACTATTAATAATTATACTATAAAAAAGTATGATCGATTTTCGTTTGATGCTGTCAGTGGTTTTATCAAAGATAAAGTCCGTGCTGTTTTATATGGCTTTGCAGATGAATTTATGTCTATTGAAACTAAGATTATAAATTACTATGAAACACAATTACAGCAATCTAAATGCATAAAGCAGGAGCTTGTGAGTGATATAGTAAGACTGGAAGATGGCACAGACAAAACACTACAGTCAATGCGTACAATTGTAGAGCAACGAGAGAAGAGGCTGAAATCAGAATTTAATCACATAAAAATAATATTGAAGGACATAGAAGATCTGGTAGCAGATATTTCTTCAGATTTGGAAGAAAATCTTATGAATGGTAAAAAAATTCAGCGTTGTACATGGGATGATCTTTTTGAATCGTTTTTCAGATGTCAGAATTTCAGTAGTGGTTCAGGTAAGAAAATTATCTCTAGATTATATTCGTATGGGTATGACAATTATGAGTTGCTTGAGACTTATATACAGATGGTAGCAGGAATTAAAGTAAAATGTGATATTTACGATATTAAGAAAACCGAATGGGAAAAGGCTAAAATGTTAATAAGCATTTTAAAACCTGATAAATTACCGGAATCTGTTCTTAAATTATATGTAGAAGTGTTGGGCGAGCGTTGTAGCACAGGTGAAGAGTTATATGCAAAATATTTGATTGCACCTGATGCACAGAAAAGAGAGTTGTTGCAAGACAGCTTTGATAAGGGATATGAACCAGCAGGAAAAAAGCTGATCGAGATGTATAAAAAAGGATATCATACAATTAATATTAAAACTCTTGCTAATTCATTAATGCCCGAGGCATGTATGATATTGGCAGAACAAAAAATGGGAAGGTGTACGAAAAGAGATAGATATGCTGATTTAACAGATGATGAATTTACTTACTATAAAATTGCTGCATCAAAGAAATATTTACCGGCTATAGGGAAAATCGTTGATATAGTATTTGAGTCACGTTTTTCTGGTGGCTTTCAGATTCCTGAAGACTCTGTTGATGATTACAGCTATGAGGGAATGAAAAATAATGGTCATGAAATCTGTAGGTTGTGTCAATTTCTGATTGATAAAATGTATAAGGTGGCTCATTATAATGAAATTCTTGGTATTGTAATGTTTTCTTTAAATGAAAACTTATCCTATGCTATGAACCTTTTGTCAAATGCAAACAGTGCCTTAGCTTATTATTGTAAAGGTAATATGTATGAATTTGGTGGTGGTGTCTCTATTGACTTGCAAGAAGCGATTAAGAATTATAAGAAAGCAATAAACAAAGGAATGTATGGACGAGTTGAAAAAAGATTGGAGTCTTGTGAATGGAAAATAAGGCGTAATATGCTTGAAGAAAGTAGAGAAGATTATTATCAGCCAGATAAAGACTATCGTCCAAACTATGAATGTACCGGATCGAGAACATATAATGATGGTTGTTTTTCTCCTGATACTAAAATATTAATGGCAGATGGTACATATTGTGCAGTTAAGAATATAAAAATTGGTGACTGTGTAACGGTGTTTGATCATTATAAGGGAGCTATCGGTGTCGAAAAAATAGTTGCCAATGTGCATGATTCTTCCTGTGCAAAGTTATTTAATGTAATATTTATGAGCTTTGAAAATGGCACAAGCTTAGAAATTGTTAAATCACATGTATTGTTTGATATAACAGATTATCAATATGTATGGTTAGACAAGGATAATGTTAAAAATTATATAGGACATAGATTTGCGTTTTTTGAAAATGGAAAAATTGTAGGGAATGAATTAATTGATTTCTGTATTGAGTTAAAAGAAACAGAATACTATGTTCCTGTTAGTAAGCTGCACTTAAATGTATTTGCTGAAAATGTTCTGACAATGCCTCCAACAAAACTGACGGTTAATATGTTTGCGATAAAAGAAAACATGACCTATGATTTATCTATACTAGACAGGAATGGTGTTACATCATATGATGAAATTTCATCAATAGTAACAGCAGAGGAATATGATGATTTGCCTTGTAAATATCTGAAATCGGCATTGTTGTCTGATGATTGCAGTATAAACGATTTTGAATATATTATTTCACTGTATCGAGATCAGTGTAAGTATATGGAAATGAGAGATTAAGGCGTTTCTGTAAATTCAGAATATTGTACAAAACAAAATGATCCGTATCGGCTTATGTGGCTGATACAGATCATTTTGGGGTAATCGTCAATTCAGGCAAGTCTACATTCAGTTAACAACTTATAATAAAAGAAAATCTCTAAAAAGACATAGATGTTTAATTTTTAACAAAATCTATTGTATTGATATGGCTTTTTATGTATAATAAGATTAATCGGCGTTATACATTATAATTATATATATGTGTTTATACTTCTGCCACATAGCTTCCCCACACGGGGACGAAAACATTATATATATTATACAATAAATTTTTTGTTTTAGACCTACCCAAATTAACACGGGGACGGAAACTCTAGTGCTATGCAACATAAAAGTTCTGTTGTTTTACACCTACCCAAATTAACACGGGGACGAAACTTATTATCCTCTGATAAATAATAATACTTAGTTTTATACCTACCCAAAATTACACGGGGACGAACTAAAAAATCTTTTCAGATCTGGAAATTATTCGTTTTATACCCACCCCAATTAACACGGAGACGAAACAGTAAATAGTCTGTTATACAAAATGCACGCGTTTTAGACCAACCCAAAATTACACGGGGACGAAACCTACCTCCTAGCATTCTCAAGCACAGCCTTGTTTTATACCTACCCAAATTAACACGGGGACGAAACTTGCACTTGTGATTGTTTTATGACGTGCCCGTTTTATACCTACCAAAATTAACACGGGGACGAAACAGGGTTGTTTTCTCTTAATTGGTCGAAACGGTTTTATACCTACCCAAATTAACACGGGGACGAAACCATCTTCATCAGTAAGAATTACTTCAGGGAGTTTTACACCAACCCAAATTTACACGGGGACGAAACTTGAAGTCTAAGTAAATTATGCCATTTTTGTTTTATAACCTACCCCAAATTACACGGGGACGAAACTAAACTTTAACTTTTCTCTTCAAACTGAAGTTTTATACCTACCCAAATTCCCACGGGGACGAAACAATCCTATTATAACTGTCGTCGCATATGTTGTTTTATACCTACCCAAATCTACACGGGGACGAAACCTCAAATTTCCCTGTTGTGAAGCTTGGGGTAAGGTTTAAATTACAATTTTCCCTCACGGGGTCGGACCAAATAATTTAAAAATTTAATACGGAGCTGATATTTATGAATAAAAAAATTCTGTATTCATCAGTGGGTGGCACAGACCCTATAAGTAATTTCAGAGATGGCAGTTTGTTACACATTTGCCGTAGCTACAAGCCAGACAAGGTGGTGCTTCTTATTTCGGCAGAGATGTGTAATTACCACCACAATGACAACAGATATCTTTATTGCATAGAAAAGCTAGGCGAGCTGCTTAATCACCACTTTGAAACAGAGGTAATTGAACAGCCCGACCTCAGAAAGGTAAACGATATTGACACCGTGTACCCGATAATAAAAGAGAATATCAGCAGAATTACCTCAACAATGGACGAAAGCGATGTTTTATATGTAAACATCGCTTCGGGTACTCCTGCTATAAAATACAGCCAGCAATTTATTGCCGGTATAAACAAATATAAAATTATACCTGTAATGGTTGCCACACCTATGAGAAGTATAAACCCTCACCGAGAAGACATAAACAACTATGATGTTGAAAAAATGTGGCAGCTTAACGACGACAACAGCCCCGATAAATACGAAAACCGTTGCAGCGAAGCTAAAAGTATGGTAATGATGTCTGATTTTTACAAAATACCACTTACTGAGCTTGTTTGTGGCTACAATTACAGCTCTGCACTTGCTCTGCTTGATTCTATGCCACAGCTATGCACCAATAATTTAAAGAAGCTTCTTGATGGTGCAAATGACAGATTACAGCTTAATACCGACAAGGCTATTGCTGAATTTGCTGATACCAGCTTTAAGTTCCCTTATAATGATGATAAAAAGGAAATTTTTGAATATGCCCTGTTGCTGGACATAAAGCTGAAGAAAAACGAAATTGCCGACTTTGTGCGAGCAGTTACACCACTTGCAGGCAATTTATATACACTTACATTAAAGAATTACTGTGGCGTTAATCTGAACGATTACACTACAAATAACAACGGCTGTATAAAATGGTCAGAGCCAAAGCTTAAAGGAACACAGCCAGACACTGTTCTTCATAATGCGTATAACGGTTGCTTTGACTATGGTGTGGTTTATGATGTTCAATTACAAAAGCTTCTTACTGCTATGGTGCAGGACGAAAAAGCACTGATGTATATTAAAAATATCGCAGAGTTCGAGAAGAATATAAAAAAGCACACCCACAATTCAATAGCCTCTGTAACAGGTGAAAAGCTAAGGGCTTACACAGGCTTTACGGCTGACGAAATCTACAGCAATATTAAAGGCTTGCTTGAGCTTAACGGCATTTCTGCCACAGAGTGGGATTCGTACGACAAAATGAACACAGCAATATTAAACGAAGTCAATAGCATTTAATACGCATTAATACTGGTGAATTAAGATATAATTTTAAAAAAAGTTATTGAATATGTGCAGTTTTTTAGATATAATAACAGTAATACAGCTACATAACTGCACATATTCACACATTTTGCTGTGATAATAGAAATTTTGAGTTTTACACCTACCCAAATTTACACGGGGACGAAACCTTTTGTTTTTTGATATATTACAACCGTATGTTTTACACCTACCCAAATTTACACGGGGACGAAACAATGTAGTCACTATGGTCGAGTGGTTTTTGGTTTTACACATACCCAAATTTACACGGGAACGAAACATTGTCATTGTCATTGTAATTCCTCCTTACGTTTTATACCTACCTAAATTTACATGGGGACGAAACTTAACATCACCTTCTAGAAATATGCTTTGGGTTTTATACCTACCTAAATTTACATGGGGACGACGAAGCTTGTCCATCTTTTAGTCATCTGAGCATCAGTTTTACACCTACCCAAAATTACACGGGGACGAAACTAGTTCATCTACATTTATTAATATTTTTCTGTTTTAGACCTACCCAAATTCCCACGGGGACGAAACGCCACGCTTGGCAGTTAATGAAATCTGCTTGTTTTACACCTACCCAAATTAACACGGGGACGAAACAAAACCAAAATATGCAACTTTCTTTTGAACCGTTTTACATCTACTCAAAATTACACGGGGACGAAACGATGCCTTGATTTTTAAAACTGTATTTTGCGTTTTACACCCACCCAGATTTACAAGGGGACGAAACGCCATTAAAGCAATAATCAAGTTTGCCTGTGGTTTTACACCCAACCAAATTTACACGGGGGACGAAACATCAAAGACATCTTCTAGTTCGCTTTTGCAGTTTTACACCCACCCAAATTAACACGGGGACGGAACAGATTAATCCGAAAATTTTACATATGGAGATGATAGTTTATGGGTAAAATAATTTTATACTCGGCTGTAAGTGGTACAGACCCTATAAGCAAAAACAGAGATGGTAGTTTGTTGCATATTTGTCGTAAGTACAAACCAGACAAGGTAGTGCTTCTTTTGTCTTCAGAGATATGCGAAATTCACAAACATGACAACAGATATGAAGAAGCTCTGAAAAGATTGGGTGAGGAGATTCATCACGATTTTGAAATCGTTCCAATTACAAAGCCCAATTTAATAGATGTACACGAGATTGGTACTGTGTATCCGATAATAAAAGAAAATATAAACGATATAACAAAAGGAATGTCAGAAAGTGACATTTTGCTTGTAAATATTAGCTCGGGTACACCTGCTATGAAGTACACCCAGCAATTTATTGCTACTATAGGCAAATATAAAATTTTACCAATCTCAGTTGCTTCACCAGAGCCGAATAAAATTAAAAATCATGACAAAAAGCAGGAACCACCCTACGATCTGAATGAAATCTGGAAGAATAACAAAGACAACAATGCTGATGAATACAAAGACCGTTGTATAGAAAATACAGATATGGCAATGCTGTCTGACTTTTATAAAATAACTCTTACCGAGTTTGTTAATAACTATAATTACAGTGCGGCACTTACCCTGATAAACTCTATGCCAATGCTAAGTACGCCAGAAATAACAGAGGCTATAGAGGGTGCACATGCCAGACTACAGCTACAGATTGCTGACGCTACTTCTAAATTTGCAAATACAGGCTTTAAATTCCCTTATACCGACGATAAAAAAGAGGTTTTTGAATACGCCTTGTCGCTGGGTATAAAGCTGAAGAAAAATGAAATTGCCGACTTTGTGCGAGCTGTTACACCAGTTATGACCGATTTATATATACGCACATTAAAAAAGCTGTTTAATTTTGACATATCTCGGTATACAGATAGAACTTTGATGAGATGGGATGATCATAAGCTTACTAGAGATCCATATATTCTTTCGATTCTTAACGGGTGTTTTAACAACAACTTTAACACACATGGTTTTGTTGCTAATATTCATTTAAGTAATTTGTTGCTTGAACTAGAAGATGATGGCAGAGCAATTTGCCCAAATAATTCTGAAAAAGCTAAGGCAGTAGACGCTATTAAACGTATAGGTGAATTTGAATCTAAAATTCGAAATCAGACAGCACATACAATGGTTTCTATGACAAGCTCCACAGTTAAAAGAGAAACAAACTATACTCCTGAACAGATCTATAATGACATTAAAACAGTGATGGAATATAACGACATTGGTAAGGATGAATGGGATTCATACGACAAAATGAACAAGGTGATTATAGATATAATCAAAAAATAAGAAAGTAAATGATGCTAAGCGAAAATCAGTAAGGCTACCATGGCGTTAAGGCTTTGGTGGTAACCTGGCTATAGCAGAACGATTAAATTAAAATTTCATAAAAATATAAAAGCACTAAGCAAAGCCTTTGTAGCTCTGCTTAGTGCTTTTAGTATCAACGCTTTACTTTTTCAATCCTACAAATTCATTACACAAAAGATTAAAAATTACTTATTTGAAGAATAACACTTTTATGTTATAATACTATATTATTAAGCTAGTTATAAATTAACCAGCTGTATACAAGCAATTCATACCTTGTGAATTATATAAGAGGATTATGGGAGGAGAATGGTAAATGAATATAAAAAAGATAATGCTAAGATATTATGTTCCGTTTTCGTTTAAATGCTACACTGCTAATCATTATAAGGTAATATGCGACGAGTGTAAGCAAAGCTTTGGAGCACAGGTTACTCCAGTAAAACCTGATAATGACTTTTATGATAATATCAACAGGCTTTATATGCCAGATAACAACTCTGCTATAGGTGCGTATTTTGACAGCTCGGCTATAGACCTGCCACACTTAATCAGCGATGATAAAAAATACAGCGTTAAAATAACTAAAGCTGGATTATTTATAAATAAAAACGGAGTAGGAATATTATGGTACGAGATTGACCCCTGCAAAGAGCTTTTACATGACGAAAAGCTGTTAATCGCCTTTCAGAATGATTTTAAAGAGCTGTCAAGACCAAAGCCTAAATTCAACTGGCTACAGCATACAACAAAAAAGGTAGAGCTGGATTATGTTCATCAGGGTAAAACCGAGGTTTTATTTAATAGGTCAAAAATATCAGATTTTATAAAGCAAAATAACCTTTCATTTGACCCTGAGAATGTCAACAAAATTGTACTTAATCCACAGCAGAAAGCCTTGTTGTTCTATTCAGAATACACTGAATTTCAGATGGGAACATGGATTTATGATATATTACACTTTATCGACAGAATTCATTTTATGCCAGAAAGAATAAAAAAGAAAAACAGAATCAATACCCCTGACAAAGCGATAATATGCAACTGTGTTGCGTATGAATCTGATAACAGAGAAGAAGCACTTGACTTTATTTTTTTGATGACACGAGGATACACAACCAATTACCAGAGAAAAGACGACTTCGAAAACGACTTGTATGTTCCGTTTAAGAATATAGACTGGTATGCTGCACAGGAGGGAATGGGGCAATATATTCATCTTACCGACCCAGCAAAGGACGCATTTTTTTATGACCTGGCTTTTTACAGAATGACAAACTACTGCTATCTGCTGGTTATTGTGCTGCAGCAGTATTATTCGCTTCTGAATTATTCAAAAAAGATAGCTGATTTAGCAGATGATAAATCGTATATAAGTAAAGAAGCCTATGAACAGATGCTTTTTGTAACTGATAATATGAATGAATTCTTCTTGCGAAACACCTTCCCACAAATAAGCCATATTTCTCATCAGAATGGTGTATATCAATATCTGCGAGAAATGTACAGAATCGATGATTTTTTTGACCAGGTAAGTAACGGGCTTAACTCTGTAATGGAAAGAACAGAAATGTACCGTAACAAACAGCACGATGATTATATTAAGCTTTTTGCAATTTTAGGTGCAGTTATAGGCTTGTCTGATGTAGTTTGTTCATCGTCAGATGTGGTTGGTATGATGTTTGGTGCAAGTGCAAAGGCCATAAACCCGTGGCTTGCCATAGCTGGTTTGCTGTTGTTCTATATTGGAATAGGACTTTTAATATGGGCAATATGGTATAAATTTAAGCACAGACCAGTAAAATACGAAAAGCTAAAGCTGAAAAAATCCAAGCATAAAAAATGAAATTCAAAAAGAAGAAATAAAAGTGTTTTATTATAGCAGACTGTAATAATAGCCTTGCTTTGCTTGCTGTTTGTACATATATGCATAAAATATACGCTGGTATATACTATTGAGTGTATACCAGCACATACCATATAAATACTGGTGCAAATATAACACAGTCAGCTACACCACAGCCACTTGAAAATATAATTTGCAACAGTATTAATATGCTTAAAGATTAATTTTTTAATATGATGTAGGCTATTGAATTTGTGCTGTTTTTCAGGTATAATAATACAAAATAAGGCATATAGCTGCATATATTTGTGGCTTTTGCTGTGATAATAGAAATTTTGAGGTTTTATACCTACCCAAATTTACACGGGAACGAAACGGTCAACTCGTAATACATACCATCGAAAAGTTTTATACCTACCCAAATTTACACGGGAACGAAACCTGATGTGTCCTCTAGGTATGTGCCTGGCGTTTTATACCTACCCAAATTTACACGGGGACGAAAACAACTCATTTTCGTCAAACTCACGTAAATAGTTTTACACCTACCCAAATTAACACGGGGACGAAACACACTCTGCACCACCTAAGCCCGTAATACCGTTTTACACCTACCCAAATTAACACGGGGACGAAACCATTAATGCACCTATCAACACAAAGCTTTAGTTTTACACCTACCCAAATTAACACGGGGACGGAAACAGATTACAATTTGAACACTGAATAATTCCGTTTTACACCTACCCAAATTCACACGGGGACGAACCACCAAAAACAAAATTAATAGTATTTAACCAAAGCAAAAACCTCCACATTAGTACAGTGTGGAGGTTTTTGCTTTGCGTTTTTTAAAAAAATATGTCAAAATCATTTAAAAAGCATTGAATTTGATGAAGTAAAGTGGTAAAATTCAACATATACGATGAATGTGTCGATTTTATTCAAATAAATAGGATGTTAGGCGAAAGGAGAAACAATGCTATCTAAATTAAAATTATATATTAAATAATCAGTAGCTGTATATACTTCATATTCACTAGGGATTCTTTCTCCATAGTAAGAATCCCATCTTAGTTCTATATTTTCTTTTTTTGTTTCTTTAACAGCACTTGGCAGTAACTTTATAATTCCAATTGATATTAAGAGTACGGCTAAAATGCATAGTATTATTATTACTATTTTTCTTACTTTCATCATATCACTC
>JAXJTP010000172.1:0-5621 GCA_036309525.1 Acutalibacteraceae bacterium
ACCACTTGTCTCATAATCAGCTATTAATTTTAACTTTTCCTCTTTTGTTCTTCTTGTTGCCATAAAAAATCCTCCTTTTAATGAGAATTATATCCCATTAAAAAGAGGATGGGTAGGCGTGCTTGGGTTGACGCTTACCTTGTTTTTTGCTGTTATTCACACTGGTAAAGGTCATGAGCTATAGCTGTCTGAATAATGCTATATATAATTGTTGATGAGGTTGCTCCATTAACGGTGTTGGAAAACAACCAATTCTTTCTACCTATAACAAACGGTTTAGAAAAAATTTTATGAAAAAAAGCCTCCATAACCTAAACTATCAACAACTCAAACAGAGCTCAATTCTACTATAACACTCATACTTACAGAGTAGGGTAGGGCAGAGCGTTTTCTTTTATATCCACAACTTCACACAACCACACATAAGAAGTGGGGTTGTATGTTTTTAGCTAGTATCTATCAAACGAAATTCGAAAGAAAATTCAAATATATATCGCTAACCCTAAATGATATAAGCTCATTAAAGAAGACAATTCAAAAACAAAAACCTTTCAAGGCTATGATAGAAGTTTTCTTATATCAGTTTACTACTTTTGCTAAGGTTTTCTGTGCGTGGCTAAAATAAGGCTTACTTTTATTTTGCTTATACTGTTGATTTAATTAACGAGATTTCTCAGATATTCTTCTACATTTAAGTACTGAATACCATTTGTTTCATGTGACTCACCACGATAAATAACATACTTTCCTGTGATATTTCCAAAACGAAACTCTGTTTCGTCACAATTGGCTTTATCGACAAGATGTTTGTATTGTTCAGGTACTGCTTTAGTGCTGTGTTTGATTTCATAGATAGAACAGTTTGCTTTTTCAGGGTCGAACACAACCATATCAAACTCACCTTTTGCAAAAACGACCTTGAAAACTTCACAGCTTGGTTTAGCCATTTTTGTTTCAAGCAAAATAATATCTTCCATCATTCTACCTCTTACATCACTAAGAATTCTCTCTGTAACATAGTTCCTTTCTTTTAAAGAAAGCATACGGAAAACATCATCACGCAACAGTGTTTTTATCAAAGCTTCTGCCTGTGAATAACGCATACCTGGCTGAGAAATCGCTGTACGTTTTTCTTTTTTATTCAGGTCTGTCATAGAAACAGTTTCCAGCTCAACTGTTAAATCCAGCATATCAAGATACTGTTTTATCTCAACTTTATGAGCCTCTGTTATGCTGACTGACTGTTCTGGTTTATTTTTTATTTCAAGAAGTTTTCTAAGATTTTCAGTAACTTCTTTCTTATCAACACGATACAGAACATCGTTAGATTGTTCTCTGTCACGCAACAGATTTTTAGCTGAAAGTGATAAATCACTTGATACAAAATCCTTTGTCAGAACTTCAATGGTGAACCTGTGGTTAATGTCTTCAACAATTCTATTAATAGCACTTGTCAGTTCATTTGCATCATATAGTTCGATTAAATTACGGAAGTGATTACCGTTCTGATAGTTCTTAAGTGAATGCTGAATGTTTCGGGCAATAGCACTATTGATATACTCCTTGGTACTCTCTTTGGTAGCAAAAGTCATTCCTGATTGATTGTAGTTTACACCACCAAGGCTCATTGTACCACCATAGCGAATGTACTCGTCTATGCCTTTGATTTCTAACACATTTTCAAATTCTGCATACGGAATAAATGTGGTGTGAGTCATAAAACAACGATCATAAAGCTCGTTATCTTCTGAGAAAAGGAAGCCTAAAGAGTCGGTACCTGAGAGAACAATCTTCATTCCACTAGATGCATATACATCAGAAAATAATGCGGCACAATCGATAAAATCACTCATCAAAGTTACTTCATCTATGAACACATAACGATAACCCATCTTTGAAAGCTGCTTAAGGTCAATGTTCAGTTTAGCAAGGTCTATGGTTGAATTGATTTGCATAAATGCAGTCTGCATTAGCATTTCTTCCGACATTTCAGATATAAGCTGACGTATTAAAGTAGTCTTACCTGTTCTTCGGAGTCCGTACAAAATAAACACTCTATCGGTGCTGTTGCCGTAAATATACTCGTGAAGATTTTTATAGCAATTACGCTTTTTTAAGTTTTTTACAGGTGCTACAAAGTCAAGCAATTCTTTGTCTGTCTTTACTAAAGAGAAAAAGAATTTTTCATCCAACAAGTCAGCAGTAGCTCCTGAGTCTTTTAATTTTTTCTCCAAAGTTTTTCTTTGTTCTATTTTTTCGGAAAGTTCTATAAGCTCGTCATCTTTGACTCTTCTACCATGTTGTTTACCATCTTCGGTCCATTGATAGTAAGGGTATTTTTTGCCTTTAATAGTTTTATAGGTGATATTTCCAGGTGGAAGTTGCGAAATCCATTTCTTTATATATCTGATTCGAATTATATCCATAAAGTACCTCCTAATCTCTTTTAATAGTAGTATATCATTGTTATCTTAATTTATCAAGATAACAAGATAACTGTTTGTATAAATTTTTTTAAAAACCAGTTAAAAATATGCTCTCCCTCAGGTATAAGTGAATATGTTTTGTGATAAGATTACCCCTTTTTTTTGAATTTTTACTATCTATAAAAAGAGTCGATTAGCATAACACTAACCGACTTACACCTAGCTATTATTCAATTTATGAAACCGAAAATTTCATGTGTTAGACAAATTTTTGTTTCGTAATACTCCTCTACGAATTAAAGAATGTTATTGTTTCTTTACAAACATACTTCATCGTCTTTTCATCTGGCAAATGTTTGCTATTAATTTCTATCATCTTACAATTACCGGTAAATAATAACTTTGCCTTTCCAAATACTTTTGATACTGGGAAGAAAATATCATTCTCAGAGGCAAACAGAATAATATCTGCATTAAAATTCTTTAGTTCCTTTTTTGAAAACTCTCTTGGTGGACGCATTTCCATCTTATAAGATGACATCATAATATCAAGAAATTCGCACCACAAATTATCACTTTCTGTAACCATTGTCCCCACAACATTTTTCAATGTTTCTGTATCTGGCTTTATGTAATACCTCATAAAGGGTACTACCATTTTGCTGATCATCGGTGATATTTTCCCATGTGCTATCCCAGAAGGAACCAATAGTAATGCCTTTTCTATTCTTTCAGGATATATTTGTGCTAAAGATAATAGCATTGCAACACTATAGGATGAAACAGCAAATAAGCATTTCATCAAATTCATATTATCCATTACTTCACCAAGCCACAATCCATAATCATCTTTATTCGTGTTCAGATTACGATATGGCTCTGACTTTCCTGGCATACCTATAACATCGGGTGCAATAACACAGTATTCTTTTAAAAGGGGTATAAAAATTCTTATATTCAAAGGCGAAATACCATTTCCACCATGCAAATCATAATGCCCAGAAAAGACAGATAACTCTTTAATTCTTTTCATATTAACCCCGCCTCTCGCAATATAATCTTACAATGTAATTATTTTAATAGATTATCTGCGAAAAATGATTTAAGCATAAATAACAGGCTTTATAGGGTCTTTCATTCTCTCGCCGTTAGGTAATCTGTAATCAAGAAAAATAATTTCTTCGTTTTCTCTATTTACCAAAACTCGTGCAAAAACTGTCCATTTGTTTGTTTTTTTGTTTCCCTCAAAGCCACAAAAATATTCATACATAACATCATCAGTAGCAGGATAAGAAACACAAGCATTATAAAAATTATCCCTTACATATTCCTTTCCAAATAATTCAGCTATTTTTAAAATCGCAATAGCCATTGCATTATCTTTAGATGTCATATACTTTACCTCCAAACAATTCCAATAATACTTTAGAATAGCAATCATCAATATTATTTTAACTGATTACCAAATTATATATAGTGTTTTATTATTTAGTTTCAATTCTATTATACTATTTTCACCCGATTTTTCAACAGCTTTAGCCTTGGTTCATTTCTTGATAAACCTCTTCTAAGTTGTTTTAAGCGTGTAACCATTGTAAGCGTTAATTCAAGCACGCACATAACCCCTCAGCAAAAGTAATTTACAAGATTACTTCTGCTGAGGGGTTCTTGATTTGCAATATTTAGATATCTGCTTTGACCAAGGAAGATAGGTGCTTGCATTCTTACCATACTGTATTTGTGTAAATACATATGTCAGATATTTTTCTGGTATCAGGTCATGAGCTATAGCTGTTTGAATAATGCTATATATAATTGTTGATACTTACTTTGAATAAATAACATTTATAAATTTGACTGTAAATCCTGCACATCAAGATAATCAGTTAAAAACTCTTTTTTAATCAAACCGGACTCTACATATCTATTATACTTCCCTCCAATGTCAATTTTCTCTTCATCTAAAGAAAAGCTGTTAATATCAATATCAGCAGTCTTTGCTATGTTGTACACTTCTCTGATTTTCTTTTCATCTGATTCACCATCAATCTTTAAGCATATAGGAAGAAAAGCAAATTGTAAACAAGTAACATTAAAGCCTTCGGTCCTAAACAATAAATATAACACATTCATTGCCTTTGTACCAACCCAAGGGAAAATATAGAAGGTGTTGTCCGAGGCTTTAACAATAGGCGTGTCAACAATATTAGCATATTGTGCCTCGTATCGTATTTGATTAAGTAAATGCTTACTGTTTTGAGAAAGATATGAATAATCATCTTCAGATTTAAGTAATCCTTGTATTCTTTTCATAATCTTGGTTTCAATTATAGTATAGCAATCACAAAACCACATATTATCAGATACACCCTCAAGCTTCTCTACATAAATACAGCTACTATCTTCATCTAAATTCTTGACACGCCATGAAAAGCCAGCAAGGCAAAATGCTTCTCCTATAGGATATTTTTGATGTACAGTGCCGATTTCTTCGTTCTCGTATCTAACAGAATACTCTTTAGGTGTTGTGAAAACACTGTAAAACTCAAAATGATTTAAAATCGGTTCTGCTTCCAATCCTATAATCAAAGTATTATTTTCGGTTATTTCCAGATGTTTAATGCTAAGCAAATAATTCAAAAAAACCTTATAATCCTCTTTTGATATATTTTTGAAAACTGACAATGTCAACACTTTTCTTGCAAGCATAGACGGAGATAATTCACCAGCAGAATACAAAATGCTCATA
This sequence comes from Acutalibacteraceae bacterium, assembly GCA_036309525.1. GTDB lineage: Bacteria > Bacillota > Clostridia > Oscillospirales > Acutalibacteraceae > CAG-964. Next base: position 5,176 of record JAXJTP010000172.1, read on the forward strand.
GTTTGATGATATAAAATACTGTATGGTAGCTTTGGAGTTGAAATAGGCTCTATCCAACGCTCCTCGATATACAGCTGTATTATAGCAATACATTTTAGAAATTCCCAATTTATACTATGGACAATATCTTTTTTCGAGGGTTCAAAGCCTTTAAAAAGAAAGCACATCTCTGAAATCGAAGTTTTTCTGCCACATCTTCCTAATCTCTGTACAAAGCTGGATACCGTAAATGGTGAGCCAGTTTGAACAATTCTTTCAAGACTACCAATATCAATGCCTAGCTCTAATGTAACAGTTGCTCCTGTTGTTATAGGGAACTCTGATTCACGCATAGTCCTTTCAGTATATTCTCGCAAGGCAGTAGATACATTTCCATGATGAACCATATATACATTTGTTCCACGATTTGTCATATCCATACGCTTTAGCATTGCTATATTGTATTC
>JAXJTP010000173.1:0-20787 GCA_036309525.1 Acutalibacteraceae bacterium
ACCACTTGTCTCATAATCAGCTATTAATTTTAACTTTTCCTCTTTTGTTCTTCTTGTTGCCATAAAAAATCCTCCTTTTAATGAGAATTATATCCCATTAAAAAGAGGATGGGTAGGCGTGCTTGGGTTGACGCTTACCTTATTGTATCTTGTATGCGTGCTTGAATTGACGCTTACTAATAAGCTACTAATTTAAATTTTCTTCTTGTTGCCATATTAAAAAATTCTCCTTTTAATGAGAATCATATCCCATTAAAAGGAGGATGGGGAGGCGTGCTTGTGTTGACGATTACAATAAAACAACTTATTGTCTAATTTTATCACGATTTTTATTTGTATACAACGATTCCGTTGGCTATACTATCTCATATGGTCGAACAGAAGGGAATGATTACTTTATCTTATTTTTTAGTATTTCAAACTGTTCATCTGTTAAGTTGGTTGGTTGTGTAACAGCCACTTTAATAGAAATAGATGTTTTATAGAAATTTTCTTTATCAGGTAATCTGTTTAGATACGCTTCTAGTGCATTTAATTCCTCGACTAAGTAAGCGTTCTTTTCGTTAAACCACCTACATAAAAAATTGCATTTTTTAGAATCACAAGGTTTATACTCAAAGTTTTTATATTCACGATCTTTTTCTTTGTGCAATAACGTTAGCTCGAATCCTGAATTTTTTACTGTGTCATCTTCTATTTTTGCATATTTGCATTTGCGACTTTCTGTTTTTGAAAGTTGTGATAAATTCACATAGATAGTTAGTGTAACATTTTCAGTAATCGATCCAGGAGCAAGTGCGTCTTTGCTATCTCCAGACAAATATTGAGAGGTTAAACAATAGCCTTCCGTTAACAAATGAGAGACCCAGTGAAACGCAGATAGGCTAGACATATTATCAAGATTATGATTCAAAATAGGCTTTGAAACTCTATGTTCACTCATATCTAAAAGGTCAGCTAATCTAAGTAATATCTTATCGAATTTATAACTAACAAGTTTATTGTTAGCATCACCTTTTAAATAATATACATCTTTTGCTGACATCATATGACTTTCGGCTATTTCAGCAATATTTTCTCTTGTACTAGGTTCAATAAAAGCTAAATCATCGATAAATCTAATTTCTTTAGCACTATCTCTAGCGTGATTAGAACGAATCTTATTTTCAAAAAATTCATCTAACCTTATGTAGGTGTTAAGCATTGACTTCTTGATTTCGTCAACAGTTTTGCTGTTTTTCCATTCTTGTTCTGATTGCGTTATAATTTCATTAGCATTTGTGTTTTCAAGCAAAAAATCATTTTTAGATGCGATTCTCACCATTGAAATATCATGTAGATAACATGCCATGAATAGTATGTAGTAATCATAATGGGTTATTTTTAAATAACTGAAGGTTTTTATGATTTTGATAATATTCTTAATTAAATCAATAGCATGCTCTTGATTATGCAAAGTGTAAAAGTAAAGATGCTTTGCTCCATTCTTCCATACATCACAGGTGTATTTATGAATTAAAATCAAATCATCTATATTTTTTGGTGTAATAACATATTTTTTATATGCGTCAATAACTTCAAAAATAGTATAGTCTATTTTTTGAGAATTTTCAGCTGACATTATGTCTATTTGCCATTTTAAAAATTCTTGAGTATCAAAATTTGCATTTCTAATGTAAATCATTGTTCTAAACACGCCGTATGTGATTCCTTTTTTATCATAACAGCTTAGCTTTACATCATCAGATAATGTAATATTAAATATTTTTGAATATATAGCATTCAGCACCATACGCTTTAGTCTCTGAGAATTTGCATTTACTATTTTACATGTCTTGATAAATGAATTTGAGCAGATTTCAAAACTGCTAAGAATTTCTGATTCTAAAGCTTTTAATCTAACCCCACAGAATTCTTTTTTTATTAGGTTGCTATGTAAATTAGAATAACGAGCCATTTTTCGCTTAACTGACTCATCTAATGTTGTATAAATCCCTGTTGGTGATTTTATGGTTTCTTCGGTCAAGTAATTATCATACATTCGTTTTATGTATGAACATTCTTCTAAAGAGTCATTATAAGCTAATTTAATTATTTTTTTTATGTATTTTTTTATTTGTTCATCTTTCAACAATCTGTTATTTATTATAATATCAAGTGCAACTTGCCATATATCTTGCTTGTAGTTTTCAAAAAACTTTTCTTTCTGGGTAGATTCTTCGTTTGTAATATACTTTTCTAAAGCACTTTCAATACTTTCTGACTCATCTTTCATATCACCTGTTAAAATTTCAATTAAATTTTTATTCAAGTCTTTATTTAATTCGCCGTTAAAAGTGTTTTCACTTTTAAGACGCAGTTTAAGTTCTCTATATTTGAAGAATTTATAATATCGAACCAATTTTTCTTTGTAATTGTTTTCTTCGCTAGCGTTCTCTTTTTCGTGAATTATAGCCTTTAAAAGTGTTCTTGTTCTGTTTAATGCACTGAGTTCCTCTTCTTCTGAATAAGCCGAATTAATATTACAGCCTATTTGAGATGCCTCACGACTCAAAGCTTTTAAATATACCTCTCCTTCTTTAGCTTGTTGAATATCTGTAAATGTACTTTTTCCACTTTCGTGAACTTCTATTAAATAAGGATAAGAATCTATAATTTCGCCTGTATCTTTATTTATTATCGTTCCTATACTCTTGAAAAATTTACAATAATCTTTATTATTAAATATAGCTTTGGATTTAATTGATTTTATTTTATCTGAAACCATATTTTTGATTTTGGTATTTAACTTTCTTATTTCTTTTGAGAATATGTCAGCACTTAATTTTTCATCAAAGTTAGTGTAAATATAAGAATCGTCAACATAATATACAGATTCACCACCAAAGGTATCTTCGAATATTTTAGAAATTTCAATCATACACATATTGCCTAAAAAGTACGATTGAGGTAAGCCTTGAGGAATACCTTTAGTCAGAGTGTAAGTTATTTCTGTTGTTCCATAGTAGTAATCTTTTGCTACCTCAGTGTTGAGGTTAGTAATTTTACATACTAACAATTTATATATTATAGTTTTAAATATCTCTACATCTTCTTCTGAAAACGACACAGGAATATGTTCCATTAAAATTTGAAAAATCAGTAACGGGTCAATTGATGGGAAGAAGTTTTTTAAATCTAGCTTTAATTCATATCTGTATTCATTAGATAGACGATATGTATTAAAGTATTCATTTGCTTTTTGAGTGTATTTTTTATATTGCACACCCCATTTTTTAAATAATTCCTCTGGCTTTTTTGATACTCTGTTTCCATAAAAATTATTAGGGATTAATCTACTATAATTTGATAAATTTAATTTCCAGTCATTATCTTCAGTAGGAATTTCATAAATTAAAGGATGTAGCATAGCTACCATTGCTATTAAAGTAATTAGTGAAGCAGTATGTATTGGTCGGTATGATGGTTTATCATCTTTGTAATCTTTGGGCTTAAAATAGACTTGAACTTCAAAAAGTTCATCTCGATTGTCTAAAACAGATGATAATACTTTTTTTACTTCTTTAATAGTATTTTTTATTACATCTTCGTTAAAAGGATCTAATAACATATTTAATAGTTCTTTATCTTCTTTATTAAGTAAAAATGCTTCAAAAACAAATGATTTTACTGCATAGATAGCTAGATATATATTTTCATTACTCTTTATATATTTAGTTAAACTCATTTTTTTCATCCTGAAGTCCCTCTTTTTCTAAAAAGTTATTATAAAATTTGCTTACATCATTATTAATTTTTTCTATATAATTTTCTTCTGATAAATTATATTTTCGTGAAAATAAATACTTTTTTTCATTACTGCTTTTGAGGTATAGGGTTATTTCAATGTTATCGCTTTTAATTTTTTCGCTATCGAAAGCGTAATAACCTTCTTCTAAGCGTCGTTTAGATGAATCGTATTCTTTGGTGATTGTATATTGATATGAATTATCTATATACAATTCATAATCAATTCTGTTAATAAATTTAATTTCGCTTGATATGGCTGAGTAAATATCGTTTTTCTTTTTTAGTTTTTCTATAACATCATAGAAGTCATTTACATATTCTTGCAGATATGTTCCGTTATATTTGTAATCAGGGTTTGTAAAAGCTATAAATTTTGAAAAAAGCTCTATAAGTGTTTTAAAATCACGGTATTTGATAATGATAGGGGGTGTAGTATTATCTTTAGTGTCATCTGTAGTATCATCTATAGTATTATCTATATTAGTATTAATTAGAGTTTTGATATAACTATCGAAATAATTATCAGTGTTCATAATTGAACCTTCTTTCAGTTGAATAAGATTTAATCTTGTACAATTATAACATATTAATTTACAGAAATAAATATTTTTATACAAAACAACATAAATATTGACATTGTTTTTGATTAGAAGTTTAACTGCAAAATAGATGTTTAATTTTTCTACATATTAAGAAGGATTTGCTTATTAAATGACAATAAAAGTTATAACGCCTCCTTTTTTAGACCAGCAGAAGAAAGAAAATAAAAGAGTATTTAATTGATGGTGTATGTAATATCGCTTATTACATACTAATTATTAGTTGGTTGTTGCAAGACTGCACTAATTGAACAGGTGGCTAATAAGATGAGCAACCTGCTTGCAGACTACAAACGCAGAAAGCAATATTACCTTTGAGAATATCATAGCATTTCATGTTGCTTTTGAACGCATACATCCATTTCAAGACGATAATGGTCGTGTAGGTAGACTTATTCTGTTTAAAGAGTGCCTCAAGCATAACATCGTGCCATTTATCTTCGAGGATAACCAGAAGCTTTTCTATTACCGATGGTTAAAGGAATGGGACAACGAAAAGGGCTTTTTGTTAGATACCTATCTTACTGCTCAAGATAGGTTCAAAGCTTATCTTGATTATTTTAGGATTGAATACTAAAAACAAAACTCTAAAAATGCTTACAATACTACAAGTAAAAGAAATCACAACAAAGTAATGTTTTGTATTGCTTTGCTGTGATTTTTTATATGCGTACTTAGTTGATGCTTACGATATTTGTGTTGCAAGTGTCAACTCCTTGTATTGAGAAATATATTCTATTGCCAGAGATTGAGCCGATATGCTTAAATTCACACTCGTTGCCGAAATATTCAATCAAGATGTTCTTGTTAAAGTACTGTACTTTTCATGTAAATAGGTTCTTATGTTTTCCAAAAAATAACAGCAAAAGAATAATAGCTAATACATTGAACAAATTGTTGAAAAAACTTATATTTTTGCTATAATAAAAATATATAATTACGATTTAATTCTAACTGGACTAAGGATAAACTTATAGAGTTTATTCCGAAAAAGAAATGTGCCAATAATGGTTGAAAACAAACTTGTTATAACTATTGTTCCTGAATTGGCAGAATTAGAAAAACGGAATTGTAAAAAAGCGGGTAAGTTTTTTACCCAAGAATAATGGATTCTCATGTGCTTGGTAAGTTTGAATCTATCAAATAAAAAAACATCTCTTATGTATTTTGAAGCATCCTCTTAAGAATATCACCGAAATACCTTAATCTACTTTTGGTGATATCCTTGAAAATTAGATTGAGGTAAACATCACTAATCTATTCTGTTAAGGTAGCATCAGAGGACACAAATTTTGCTTGATCTGAAACTGACAAAATCAATAAGTGCTACCATCGATTACAACTACTACCAAGGCTACACAGCTTTAAAATCAGAGAATTATAAATAAAACTTTTTCAAATAATGGGGGCATTTTATGAAAATAGATTTACATTGCCATACTAAAAGGACAAAACGTGGAGACGGAGAAGGGCGCAATGTTTCTAAAGAAAAGTTTAGAGAAAAAATTATTAATTCAGACGTAAAAATTGTTGCCATAACAAATCACAATGAATTCGATTTAGTTCAATATACGGAGTTAAAAGATATCGTTAAAGATTGTTGTGATGTGTGGCCTGGAGTAGAAATTGATGTACAAAGTGCAAATAACAAGAAGTATCATCTTATTGTTGTTTCTAATCCTAATAATGCAAATTTGTTCAATAAAAAAGTGCAGAGTTTGTATGCTGGAAAAGATATAGAGACATGTTTGTTATCTATAGAAAATGTGTATAATTCTTTAAATGAGTGTGATGTTATATATATTCCTCATTTACACAAGAAACCTGGAATTTCTCAAGAAGATCAAGAAATCTTATTAAATTTAGTTGGTGATAAAACAAGAATTTTTGGAGAAACAGCGGATAATAGATCTCTTGGTGTGTTTGCAAATCACGATTATAATGTTATTATCGGAAGTGACGTTAAAGATTGGAATAAGTACGAGGAATCTACATTCGCTGAATTAAAACTGCCAGTAGAAAGTTTTTCGCAATTATGTCTTCTGTCGCAGAGAGATATAACAATTGTAGATACCCTATTAAATAAGAAACACTCTTATTCTGTAAATGCGAAACCACATAAATCGGTTAATTTACCCTTGAAGATATACAATGATGTAAACATTATTTTTGGACAAAAAGGAACCGGCAAAAGTGAAATTCTAAATTCGATGCATTCAGAATTGGTTGCGCAAGGGCTTTCTTGCGTTAAATATATAGGCTCTGAGAAAGATGATGAATTTAAGGCGCTTTTAAAAACAAATGATATGGAGAGGGACTTGTCTTCTAATGGTGTTGATTATTGTAAAGATTCTTTTGATTTCTTACGCAATTGGGAGGATTTATCTCCAACGTCGTTTACTACATATATAAGTTGGTATAATACAAAAGGCCATAATGAAAATAAACGAAGGATGAGAATTACAGAGGCAACAGCTATAAATGAAATTGAACCAGCACTATATCAAGAGCTTTCAAGTGATAAGAAAAATATTGCTGGTTTATTAAAGTTATTAGAAAAAATTAGTGTTGATTATTATCTGAATGAAGAAGAAATTGCTCTTTTAAATAGTTTGTTGCGTAAGATATGTGATAGTAATAAACGCCTTTTGTCTTGCGATTTGATAGATATCTATTCAACAAGACTTACAAATTACAGTATAAATAAAATTAAAAGTATAGCTGATAGAAATTCTGACTCAGTTTCTAAGCCATCTAGTACGGGCTTTTTCGAGTTTGCACAAAACAGATTAAAAATAAAATCTGTAGTTAATAAAATCTTATCTAATATCAAGGATAAAGAGTGGTCTACAAAAGAATTATTAGGAGAGTTAGAAGATAAAGGTAATCTGTATGTAAAAAGACGATATCGTATGTTAACTGATGGCTCAAAAGCAGCAGAATTCAATATAAATATTACGCCGCTAAAAAAAATCAAAGCTTTATTAATGAAGATAGATAGACAAGTGTTTAATGATTGTTTAGCTAACTTGATAGATGATTTCAATTCAGAATGTAACGATTGTGGTGTCGATACAGTCAAACCATTTCTGGGGTTATCCAAACAAATTGTAACAGAAGACAATAACGAGTATACTCCGTCAAATGGAGAAAAAGGAATATTATTGTTACAAAAGCTTTTGAAAAGCGATGCTCAGGCGTATTTTTTAGATGAGCCTGAATTAGGAATGGGAAACTCCTATATAGATGCAATTATTAGACCTCAAATCTGTAGATTAGCACAGAGGCATAAGGCGGTTATTATTGCTACTCATAATGCAAATATAGCAGTTCGCACACTACCATATATGTCGATATTTAGAACGCACGAGAATGGATTGTATTCTACATATACAGGAAATCCCTTTAATGATAGATTATTAAATATAAGCAACGAAAACGATGTTAGAAGTTGGACTTCCGAAAGTTTACATACGCTAGAAGGCGGAAAAGAAGCGTTTTATGAAAGGAAAAATATATATGAGTCAAATTACGATTAATGTACAGTTAACTACTCAAGGCGAAGAAGATGTTTTGCTCTTCTTACTTGATGACAATAATCCTGAGATGTATGCATTGAATTTAAACAGTGATAATAATCAAGTTGAAATCAAAAAGATTTTCTCTAAAATCCTTGAATTATTGATTAATGATGATATTTTGTTAGATTTCTCAATTGCAGAAGGGTATTCGAAAGGGCTATATAAAGATGTGTGTAGCGAATATGTTGCTGAACTACAAAAAGAAATCTCAAGTGTCAAAGAGTCTTTGCTTAGAGAAATGTGATATAATATGGAATATTTAAATCGGTAAAAAATGCAAAAGTGGCTGTCTTAAGCAAGACAACCACTTTTTATAGTTTCTTTTTTCAATTCAAATAAACAAAAACAATCATTCTGATTAAGCTGCTGGATAAGTTTCATAGACATACTCATAAATTCTTTGTCTATAATCTGATATAGATTTATCATCATAGCTTTCTGGTAAATCTTGCCACAGCAAATCTCGAATCAGTACGCTGATGATAGACTGTGTTTCTTCTTTATCTCTCCAACGGTCGAGCTGATGAATTTTCTCTTTGATTTTAACTAGCATATTTTGTGCTAGTTTTTTTACTTTCTTAATTTCTTCTTTGGAAAGTGTTTTTTCTTGGATAAGCAAATCAAACATAGTTAATTCTTCATCATTATTAAAGCCTTCACGCACATATCTTTTTTGTTCTTCATCAAGGTCATTTACCAAATTCATTAGAGTTTCAAAAATGATTGCAATTTCATCTTTTTTATTATCACGATTATACTCATCAACAATCTCTTGGTATCGTTCATAATAATCAATACGTAGTGGGTTACTTTTCAACATTTTTGCAAGTCGTTCTTCAACTGTTTGTTGTAGGTCTCTGAAAAGTGAATTTTTATTTTTAGCTTTTTCAAATTCCTTTCTCAAACGGTCAAAATCAATATTACTTATATCGAATTTTTTACTTTCAGCAAGCCCTGTATTGTTATTCACATAAATATGTTCACTGATAATTCCATTGATTTGAGCCATTAATGCAGAATTATCTGCGTGTCTTCTTCTTACTTGCATTTGCTCATAAATGGCATTTATAGCGTTTTTATACTGATGTGTAGATTCTGAAACTTCATTTTTCTCTACATACTTGAACATTCTAAAAAGCTCACGAGCTTGAATTTCAAAACGCTTTTTAATTTCATCTGTAACAGTCATTGCGTTAGCTCCCTCTGCTACTAAAGCGAGCTTTTGGAAATCGGTAGCGTTAACTAGGTTTTTTAATAAAAAGCCTTGTTCTGACATATACATTTCGATACTTTTTATGGTATTTTTGATTTTTATAATAAGCTCTTCTTTATCCGGGGCAGGAGTTTCGCCGTGTTCTTCGTTCTTGCCTGCTGTATAGTCAGCTAACGCTTTTCGTAATGCTGTTACAACACCTATATAGTCAACAATCAAACCATTACTTTTGCCGTCGCAAACACGATTTGCTCTTGCGATAGTCTGCATTAGAGTATGAGCTTTTAATGGCTTGTCAAGATATATTGTGGCAAGTGATTTAACATCAAAGCCAGTAAGCCACATTGCACATACAAATACTATTCTGAATGGATTGTCGCTATCTTTGAATTCCTTGTCCATTTCACGATTTTCCATTTTTTCACGATGGAACTTTATATCTAATCCCCAATTATTAAAAGTTTGGATTTCATTCTGCTCCTGACTTACAATAACTGCCATTTCAGTTTCTTTCATCCAGTCGATTTTTCGCTGTAACTCTTGAGCCTCCTGTTGAGTAGCGTTTTTAAGTTCTTTTTCAAGCTCAGTAATTTTAATAGCCCAGTATTTTTGAGCTAGATTATACATACGCACACAGGTTACTTTATTAATGCATACAAACATTGCTTTTCCTGTTGTCCAAAGCTCTGAATAGTGATTAACAAAATCCTTTGCAACATCATCGAGTCGTGGTTGTGAAGTAAGAATGTGGTAATCCTTTCTTAGCTCTAATTCCAGCTTTGTTCGTTGGTTAATATCAAGGTCTGCTTCTTCTACAGCATTTAAAAGCTCTTCATTAATTTCAGGATTCTTTATTTCGAGCATATCACTGCGATTTTCGTAATATAAAGGCACAGTTGCACCATCATCTACTGCACGCTTAAAGTCATAAATTGAAACATAGTCACCAAAGGTACGCTTTGTAATGTTATCGTATTTAAACAATGGAGTTCCTGTAAATCCAATACGAGATGCATTTGGAAGCAAACGGCACATATTGTCGGAAAAAATACCATTTTGTGTTCTATGTGCCTCATCAGAAAGAATAACAATATCATAATCAGGAGTAATAGGAGTGGCTTGATTATCATTAAACTTTTGAATAAGAGTAAAAATATAGCTAGGATTACTACCAAGCATATCAATAAGTTGCTTACCACTTGACGGTATGTACTTACTGGATTTATTTGACAAGCAACCACAAGCCTCGAAGGTGTTGCTGATTTGTTTATTAAGCTCCTCACGGTCGGTAAGAATAACAAAGGTAGGGCTTCCCGCAAATTTTCTGCGAATTTTTTGAGCAAGAAATACCATCGAATAGCTTTTTCCGCTACCTTGAGTATGCCAGAAAACGCCCAGTTTACCTTCTTTAAGTTTACGGGTTTTGTAAGACTCTACTGCTTCATTTACACCCAGATACTGATGATTTCTCGCAAAGATTTTTGCTGTTTTTCCACCTGAATGGTCAAATAAAATGAAATTTTCAAACAGGTCCATAAAGTTTTTCTTGTTGCAAATACCAAGTAGCATTGTTTCGAGGTCAACAGCACCAGCTTTGTCTTCTTTTAATCGTTTCCACTCGTGGAAAAACTCATATTTTGAACCCATTGTACCAACCTTTGCTTCCAAACCGTTTGAAAGCATAAGAAAGGCATTAAAGCGGAACAACTGAGGTATTGTATCCAAATAATCTGTATAGTTACAATAATATGCATCAGAAACATCTACATTATGATTTTTGAGTTCGATAAACAAGAGCGGAATACCATTTACAAAACCCACGATATCAGTACGTCTACGGTAATTTGCACCGTGGATTTTCATTTCCTTTACAGCAAGAAAGCAGTTATTTTCAGGTTCATCAAAATCAAAAACCTTTGCATAGCGAGTTTCGTATGTACCGTTTGATTTTTTATAGCTAACAGGAATACCGTCACGAAGCATATTATATTTTTCTTCGTTTATTTGCATAAGGGTAGCAGAGGAGGTATATGAGCAAAGAATTTTTATAGCAGAATCACAATAGGCTTCTGTCATCCAATCATTATTTTGAAATAAAGCTTTACGCAAATAACGAGTAAGAACAATTTCTTTATAGCTTTTTCTACCAAGAGTACCATTTTCACCTAGCTTTTCTTGGTCATAAGCAAACACAACATCCCAGCCTAGCTTATTTTTAAGCACCTTACCTGCACTTTTTTGTATTAAAATATTTTCAGAATATTCCCAGCTCATATTTACACCACCTTATGATTTTGGTATTTGATTTGCGTCTTTTATTCTGTCTATTTCATTGTAAATCTCTAAATAATCCGTATAATTTTCCATTAACACCCATTTTGATTTTAATAAATCTATTTCATTATCTTCTACATAAGGCGTAATAATTGTTATGTCTTTATTAAATTTTTGATATACATCCATAGGTAGTCCACCATAAACAAATGCTAAAATAAGTAAAATAATTGAAGCGAAACAGGATAAGTTAAACAAAAATCTTAACTCTCGCATATCTACTTTTTCTTTCTTTCTTGTTTTATTATCACTCGAATCTGAAACTGGAACACTATCTTTTTTTGAGCGTACCTTACTAGCTTTATGTATTGCCTTATTAACAAAAATCATAAGATTGAATATAATTCCTAAAAAGATACCCAGTAAAAAAGAGCAAAGTATTGTCGGTATTCTAGCATCCGTATACGAAGCAGCAGAAGCATAAAAATTATTCCTGAGGGTATCAATAAAAGATACTCCAACACTTGGTGCAGTTTTAACAAACAGATTCACACTATTCAATATAATTGTTGCAATGATTGACGCACCTATTCCTATTAATATTTCAGTTTTATGGTCTTTCCAAAACATCCTTATCTTTTCCAAAAATAAAAACTCCTTTTTTACTAATGTATTGCTATTGCTTATATATCAATTTCTCCACTCATAAGCTTTGGTAATAAACGGTCACGGGCTTCTGCTAACATCTGGTTTTGATTCAAAAGCAACTGTCTTTTATTAAAATATTGCTGAAAAGGTTTGTACAGTTTATCGGGTGCAGTAAGTATAGTAATAGTATCTATATGTTTTTTTCCTAGATGAGCAACAGTTGCACCTACAACCGTACTTTCAAAAAACTTAATAGGTTTATGTATCGCTTGTAGCAAATAGCCATTCATCTCAGTGTTTTTAGGCTTTATACAGCAAGTTCGTTGTACTAAATAAGAATCAGAACCACACCAAGAATTGATATGAAACTCTCCGTCCATACCTACAACTATATCACCATTTTTTACAATATATTGGTCGTGTGCTTTTTCAGTAGTATAGTCTTTGGTAATACCTGAAGGAATATTTCGTATTCTTATTATTGGCATTCCATTACCTTCAGAGTTAAACTGCGAACCGTCAAATGCAAAACCATATTGTACATCAGCAATATCAACCAATCGTTCTCTATTCCACCCCTGTGGCACACCATCAACAATAGGTGTATTTTCATAATTAGAAAATCTAAGGTCAACAAACCATTCTTTGTATAGTCGCTGTGCCATTTCTTCTAATAACTTAATCTGTTTTTGGTTGTTTTCGATTAGGTCATCGTAGGCTGAAAGGATATTTGCAATATATTTTTGGGTATTATATGTAGGAACTTTTACTATACAAGATGACAGTCTACTTTGACTTAAGTTTTGAATGTTAGCACCAATGGCTGTACCTGTTAAAGTCTTGCGAAAATTTGCACTTTTAAAATAGTAGGCAAAAAACACTGGATAATATTTTGAGACATTCTGCAATCTTGCTCTAATGCAAAATCCAGAATAAGTAACTGGTGCTTTAAGATTCTTAATTAGCATACATCTTCCAACCAGTTCCTTGTTACCGTTAGAACGAACAAAAACTATATCATCATCTAGTAAATAATCATTTGTACGAACAATTTCTTTTTTGATTTCTTCTAATGAATCATAGTCTGGATAAAATCGATTGCCAAAATTAGAGACACCTATTAGTTTAACTCCCTTAGAGTATGCAGATTTATCAAAATTAACGCCATTGCTAAAATTCGCTATATCACCAAGTTTTATAGTTTCCCAACTCATAACCCCATCTCCTTCATATTCTTTGAGATGGTTTCCATAAGTGCGTTGGATTCTGCTTGTAGAGACAGAAGTTCTTTGTGAATTTCTGTCATACGCTCGTGGAAATCTACACCGTCATCTTCAACTGGTGCAACACCTACATAAGCACCTGGAGTAAGCGAATAGCCTTTTTCTGATACTTCTTCCTTTGTTGCACACTTGCACAAGCCGAGAATATCCTTGTATTCTCCGTCACCGAATTTTCCGTAAATCCATTTAAATTCTGTAATAACTGTAGCCAAAGATTTTATGGACTGGTCTATTGTTGCTAAATCTCTTTCCATATCTTTTTTATATTGATTCCAGTTACTATATTTTTTACCTATCTTAGAGAGTAGCTCTTTTTTCTCCTTTGCCTTAAAACCATCTGCTGTTCCGTTAGCGTGACTACTATTTTTATTAAGCTGAATATTAAATTCATTTACGTAGTTTATTAATGAGATGAGTGAATTTTCGGTTGTGTCTTCATTTATCTCTAATTTTATTTTACTGAATTTTTCTTCAAACTCATTTACAAAATCTTTATATTCAACAGGGAAGTAAAGCTTATAGTCTTTAAATAAAACTAAAATCTCTTCTTTTAATGAAATAACTTCAGTTATGTATGCTTCTAACAATTTTTTATATTTTTCAACCTCACCACGGTATAGCCACACAATAGCATTCAGATTGTTAATCTGCCAATGTGACCACTCGTTAAGTGTACGGTCAACTACTGTATAATAATTTCGTGCATCTATGAACAGAATCTTGTCTTTGTTCTCTTCACGCTTGTTTTTATCAAAAAACCAAAGGGTACAAGGCAAGCTTTTTGTATAAAAGAAGTTATTACCAACTGACAGCATAACATCAACATCACCTGTGTTAACAAGCTGTTCTCTGATAATCTTATCCTTGCCCTGACTATCTGTGGCTGAAGATGCCATAACAAAGCCTGCACGACCTGTTTCGTTAAGATATGCGTGAAAATATGAAATCCAAAGATAGTTTGCATTGCCGATTTCTTTATTTTTATTAACTCCAGGCAATCCAAATGGTAATCTGCCTGCGTTTTGTGCTGTTTCAGATTTTACTTTATCTACATTAAAAGGTGGATTAGCCATAACATAGTCACAGCAGCCCTCAAGATTATGTGCGTCGTGATAAAAGCTGTTTGCTTCATCTCCTGACACGATCTTTGCATTAAGACCGTGAACAGCCATATTCATAATACAAAGCTTTGCATTATAATCTACTTTTTCTTGTCCGAAAAATGTCATAGCTGTATTTGCGTTTGTGCCATACTGCTCAATAAAATCAGCAGAAGATACAAACATTCCACCACTACCACAGGCAGGGTCTAAAATCGTTCCATGGCTTGGCTCTATAATATTAACAATCATACGAACAAGTGATTTCGGAGTGAAGAACACACCGTCATCAGATGCTACTGCTGGTGCAAATTTATTGAGGAAGTATTCATAAATACGACCAATTACATCGTCTTTGATTTCATTAAAAGCACTGTTGTTAAAAATACGCAACAGCTCTCGCAAAAGGTCATTTTTTAGAATTGTATAGTTTTTAGGCAATATACCTCTTAGCTGTTCAGATTGCTTTTCGATAAGCTCCATTGCGTGGTTAATAGCCATTCCTACATCAGCATCATTCGGTAAATTAATCAGATAATCATATCTAGCCTCTTCTGGTAAAAAGATTGCACTCTTTGTTTTGAAATCATCTACTTCTACTGGTAAAACTCTACCATTACGCTTTGGTCTGTCTTTTAATATATCAGCCTCAACAAACTTAAATCTGCTATATGCATATCTTAAAAATATAAGTCCAAGCACAGGCATACAATATTCCTGCGAGGTTACTTTTGAGTCAGCACGCAATAAATCTGCTGCTTCCCATAGTTCTGTTTCTAGTTTACGAATGTTTATCATTTTGTTTTGTCCCCACTGTTTTATAAATCCTCTTTCTTATAGACTATATTACTCTAGTGATAATAGCCATTTACTCAAGGGTGATTTGTAGTCAATTAAAATCTTACAAAGTTTTTATAACTTACAACTACAAAAGAAACTTCATAATTTGATTTTATATACAACTTTACGAATATATTATACAATATAATCAATGATTTTTCAATTTAAAATAAAGCTAGCAATAATTTTGCATAACCATACTATATCAAAATCAGTATTTACTTCAACTTATATTTAAATATAAAATAGTTCTGTATAATAAATATCATATATTCATATGTAATTTGCGATATTAACAATCGCCAGCCCTTTTTCTCTAGCGTACTTAACTGTATAAAATGTTCCACCTTTATTTTCTGTTAGATAACAGATACAAAGTGAGCTATTATCAACAAGATGTCGATTGCGTTTATGCATACAATCACTTGTGTAATTCTGTGATGTATAAACAACCTTATCAGCCTTCTTACTAATTTTCTCATACAACTCTACATTATCCTTTGACCATCCTTGCGTTTGATTAAGGCAGGGTAACACAAGAATTAGTCGTATATCAGGATAATATTTTTTTAGCTTTAGAATGACTAATGCTGATAGTGTATCAAATCCCAAAGCTCCGCCTAATCCAAAATATCTATATCCACATTTGATAGCATTTTTAACAATCTTTTCTGTAACACAAAATAATTCCTCTGTTATTTCAGATGGAATATTTCTATGTCCCGTAAAACAACAGGTTTTTTCTCTCATCATTTAAACACCTTCTAAATACTAAAAGCACTATAAAACCGCATTATAATATTTATAGTATATATCTACGCTTTTTAAACATCAATAGTCTGTGGATAAAACAAAATAATATTTATAGACTATATTTAGAGGTGGTTTAGATGAGCGAAATTGCAAAACATATTGGACTGCGTATCAGAAGCTATAGAACACAATTGGGATATAGTCAGGAAAGACTTGCAGAGATTTCAGGCTGTCATCCTACTTATATAGGGCAAATAGAAAGAGGAGAGAAGAATCCTACACTTGAAAGTGTAGAAAAAATTGCCACAGCTCTTAATCTTTCTTTGTCAAAGCTATTTGAGAATCTTGGTAGCGATAATAGCGACGAAAGAAATATACCTCTTGAATGCTATGAATTTTTACTTTCTAAAAGCAAGGCTGAGCAACAACAAATTTATAAAATACTCCTTGAATTGGATAAATACAAAGCAATTAAGCATAATTAATTATTTTTAAAGCTTGAACTATAACTAGTTGATGTTGCAGTTACTCAATTAAGAGTGGGGTAGACTTGGGTAAATAAAATATGATGATGTTACTCAAAGACCATATTATAATTACTAATAACATAAACTGAGTAAAATATAACGAGCATAAAGTAACTCTCTAAAAGCGGAACTAGTTCCGCTTTTATGAAATTTTGAATAAAACAAAAAAGCCTGGCAGATTTTCTTATCTGACCAGGCAATTTTTATTATACTATGTATTCTAAAATAGAAATAATTTCAATGGTGTGTTTTCCAAAATCGAAAGCTATCAAAATAATCAACAAGATTTTCCCGAATTTTTTTAATTTTATCGTTGACTCTATACGATTTACATACGCTATAATACCTCTGTAAACAAAAAACAAAGCATCCACAGCCCACCAACTGTTGGGGAACAGTTAGAAGGCATACGCTATTAGAGTTCTGGAACAACTCATAATAACTTGTGAACGCTATTTATTCTCTGTATATTCTACAGGGGTTTAATAGATTTGTCAAGAAAGTTCGTACACTCTTTTAGCGATGGGGGTATGGACTTTCTTTTTTGTTTCATAACTTAAAATTTAATCCCCCAGAACATTGACAAAAATACAAAGGTTGTTATAACAACAGTATCGCCATGACCACTGATGCGTTCGCAGTCAGTCCGTTCCATAAATGGAGCTTCCTAACCTCTGTCGGGATGACACAGGGAACGAATAGCGTGCCAAATAAATCTTTACCTTTTCACACACACTTAAAGACATATTTGCTACTACTTTAACAGCTGGGTAAGAGCGTTGCTCTGATTAATACGTCAATCAAAGTACTGGTGCAGTAAAACCGTGAATGTCGGTAGGACATGCCTTGGTGTAAAGCTTGTAAATCGCTGTATTGCGTAAGCCAACCGTAAGCAGGAACCCTTTGACAGGTGAAATTTGTTATGTTACTGGATAAAAGAAAAAACGGAACTAGTTCCGTTTTTAATAAGCAATATTCTGTTTTAGAGGACACACTCTAGAGTATATCCTCTAAAATGAATGGTGCGCTGGGAGGGACTCGAACCCCCGACCTACTGGTTCGTAGCCAGTCACTCTATCCAGCTGAGCTACCAACGCATACGTCATTTCTTGACTGCTTGAATATAATATCATATCTGAAAAGAAAAATCAAGTGTTTTTTTAAGAAAATTAAAATTATTTTGAAAAAATTTATTTAGAGTGCTTTTTTCTATATGAAATTTTTAAGGCTGATGTGAATTAATTTATTGCTATTCTTAAATATAAATTCGGATATAGTAGTATTATATATTAGAGTTTTTAATAGCATAATGTTGAATTTGTGGTATTGCAGTAATATAATGGAATGTATTAGTGGTGTTTAAAAATTAATATAAGGATTGATACTATGAAAAGAATTGAAAGGCTTGATAATGGGCTTACGCTTATAACTCACAAGCTACCAAATACCCATAGCGTTACAATTAGTGCAAATTTCAGAGTGGGTTCAATTTATGAAAATATTCATAATAATGGGATTACTCACTTGGTTGAACATCTATTTTTCAGGAGGCTTGCAAAGCTTTCTCAAAGTGAGCTATATCTAAAAATGCAGTCAATAGGTACAGAAATCATAGGAAAGACATTTCACGACTATGTAAGCTTTACTGTAACGGTTGTGTCAAAATTCTTTTTAGAAGCACTTGAAATAGTATCTTTTCTCTATGAAAATTTTGAGTGGAATGATACTGAAATACAGCTTGAGAAAAATGTTGTACTAAGGCAAATAGAAAACAAATACGAAAGCTACTCTGAATGGTGTGATGGTTGCTATCTTAGAGATACAATATATTCTCTGCCTATTATTGGTACAACTGAAAATGTTTTATCATTAAAAAATAATGAGATAAACGAATGGAAAAAACGATTTTTCACAGCCTCTAATTCGTGTGTTGTTATTACAGGCAATATTCAAGAGCAAGAATTTAATAAAGCCGTAAACAAGCTTAACCGTATAAATGTAAGTGGCTTTGTCCAGAAAACAATTGTGAGCAAGCCTGATTATTTCAATAATAGAAACAAAGATAACCGATACTGCTTTGCAGAAACAGATAGCAAGCTTAGTGAGGTTGTTATTTATTTTGATGTTGATAATAATGTAGATTATGAAACAATAAATCTGTTGATAAGCATACTTTTTGAGGGATGTGGAAGTAAATTTTCAAAAGAGTTGCGTGAAAATTATGCTGTTACAGACGATATTTTTCTTGCATTAAATGTATTTTATGGCTATTCGAATATCAGAGTTTCATATACTGTAAGTAATGATTTGATTGATAAAAGTCTTGAATTATTTTTTGACCTGCTTAAAGTGTCAAGGGAAAGCATAAGTGAAAATGATTATAATTCCTCAATATGCTTTTTTACAGATAATCAATTTATGGATTTGGATAATCCTAAAACTTTGAACAGTAGCTATGCTTTTTATGATTTTGTTATTGGTTCAATTTTATCGGAGCCAGCAGAGAAAAAAGAAAAATATAGCAATATTTCAATAGATGATTTACTGGATTGTGCAAAACAGATATTTACAGCAGATAATATTTCTTTTCTTTTTGAAACAAGCATTGAAGAAAGCGTTATAATAGATAGGGTAGAGGCTATGCTTGATTTTTAGCCCTAAGCAATGTTTGAAGGCTGTAAAATATTTTGTATAGTGTAAAATTTAGTGTTTTATTTAAATGTTTATCGGTAATAACATAAAAACAAAACCCCGATTACACATTGTAATCGGGGTTTGGAGCTGATAACGGGAGTCGAACCCGTGACCTCAGCCTTACCAAGACTGCGCTCTGCCTACTGAGCTATATCAGCGTATAAAAACATCTTATATATATTATCATAAAATAAAGAGAATTTCAAATGTTTTTTCAAAAAACATTTGAAATTCCTTCTTCTGATTTTTGTTTAATTTGTACAATTATAGCTTTAGAATATGGTGCTGTTTTTATTGAGCCTTTAAATGAATTAGATGTGCTATTCCTGGTATACTTTCACCTTGTTGGTTAGAGGTTGGTGACATTAACGCACCTGTTGCTATTACAATAACATTTTTTAAGCTTTTCTGACACAGCTTTTCTAAAATTATACTGCAAAGTACACTTCCACAACAGCCACAGCCACTGCCTCCTGCGTGTGTGTCTTGTTCTTGAATATTATAAATCATCATACCACAGTCATTATGCTGACTAGCTATGTCGATATTTTCTTTATCAAGTAGCTCAACGAGTAGCTCAGAGCCTATTTTGCCAAGGTCGCCTGTTAAAATAAGGTCGTAATCAGATGGAGAGGTATGTGTGTCTGTTAAAAAGGCTTTTATTGTTTCGCTGGCAGCTGGTGCCATTGCTGCACCCATATTATTGATGTCAGTTATACCCATATCAACTACTTTACCTATTGTACAGTGCTCGAGTATGGGGCCATTGCCACCACTTTTTGATACAACTATCGAGCCACTACCTGTTACTGTCCATTGTGCTGAGGGTGTACGCTGTCCTCCGTATTCAAGGGGATATCTGAATTGTCTTTCGGCTGAACAGAAATGTGATGATGTTACAGCAAGTGCGTTTTTTGCATAGCCACCATCTACCATTATTCCTGCAAGCAATAGACTTTGTACCATAGTAGAGCATGCACCATATTGTCCTAAAAAAGGAAGATTAAAACCACGTACACAATAGCTTGTGCTTATGCATTGGTTTAAAAGGTCACCACCAAAGACTATATCTATATCCTTTCCACTGATATTAGATTTTTCGAGTGCTGTTTGTATTGCCTCTGTCTGTAGCTTGCTTTCAGCCTGCTCCCAGGTATCACAGCCTATTTTTGTATCATACTCTATTTTATGAAAGTAATCCTTTAAAGGTCCTTCGCCTTCTTTTTTGCCTACAATAGAGCCAAAGCCTGCTATAACAGGCTTGTTTTTATAGGCTATTGTGTATTGTCCTACTCTTTTCATTTTATAATCTCCTTAAGAATATGAACAAATTTGGGTTTGTTGGTGTGAGCTAACGCTCACACCAAAGGAAAGACAGCTTAAAAGTTTTGATTAAACTTTTTCAAAAGTTTATCGGGTCGTGCAACCAATTTGCGAAGCAAATTGATTGCCACAATCAATCCCGTAGGGATTGGTTGTATTATCT
>JAXJTP010000174.1:0-12629 GCA_036309525.1 Acutalibacteraceae bacterium
GAAATTGCTCACAAACTATTTCTGACAACCCATTAATGCTATTTCTCATATCAGTGGCACCACAGCAGAGGATGATTTTGTAATCAATATATTCAAACATCAACTTGTAGCACCACCTTTAAAATGTTTTCCAACGTTCCTATATCAATATTTGCAGGGATTGTAATCTTAAAGGCTTTATATTCAACTGTAATGTCAGCAGTATTTCTTGCTTGTGGTTCTGGTTGTTCCTGTAATCCTGTTGGTGCTGTAACCTCTACAAATTTTACTTTACTTTTAGGTGTTCTAACATCATCCTTTGTGCTACAAATCCAGCCTGAAAACGTTGATTTTGATATACTGTTGGCAGTACACCATTCTGATAGAGATAGACCACTTGCTTCATAATCAGCTATTAATTTTAATTTTTCCTCTTTAGTTCTTTTTGTCGCCATAAAAAATCCTCCCTTTAATGAGAATTATATCCCATTAAAAAGAGGATGGGTAGGCGTGCTTGGATTGACGCTTACAATTTTGCTGTGAATTTCTGGTAAATAATTTTTTGTAGCACGCTTATCTACAAATGCAAAAAGTGTGCAAGCTATTTTTATAACTTGCACACTTTATTTTACAATCTCACAAGCTCCTTATACCTAATGTTAAAGGAGCTTCACAGCTCACGAATTAATTTAAGATTACTTTTATAGCATGGGATACAATTTTACAATCTTGAGTAATATATTCAACTATTCTGTCCTTATCAATTGTATTATCTGCGTTAGCTTTAACGGTAAGCACTAATCTGTTATTTTCACCAAAGGTAAAGTAAACCTCTGCCTTTTCAATTCCATCAATTTGCTCTAATCCTCTTTCCAGCTTTTCCAGATTGATAAAGTATTTACCTGTTAATGTTTCTTGCATAATGGTTCTACCACTATTCTCAAGATAATCAATTTCGTTATCAATAGTAACTCTTGCAATCTTACCTGTATCTACACCGTTTTCAAGCAATCTTCCCCAACCAGCAATTGGCTGAACATCGTCATATCTGTTTAGTATAGTTACTAATCCATCAACACCAACAACCTCTTTGTCAACTACCAAGTATTTCTTTGGAATATAGCTTCTCAGATTATTAACAGAGTCTGTTCTGATCATACCTCTTATAACAGACTCAAATACATCAATAAATACTTTTAGCTGTTTTTCATCAAATCTGTTTTCCCAGTAACGAAGCTCGTATGTGAATTGATTTGTGTTTTCATAAACCATCAAATGGAATGGTAGTGAGTCTAATTGTAGTTGAATATGCTCTACTGGTTTATCACCAATCTTAATACCAGTAAATATATCACCCTGATATTGGAAGAACATTTCATCTGCACGAATGTTACTGATGTAAGAACACATAGTTTCCATTACCTGCTTTGCAGATTTATTGAACATATCTGTGATTTTCTGGTATTTTTTCATTGTATATCTATAGTTATAAACCTTGAATAATGCTCCGGCTAATGTTCCCCATCTGCTGTCAGTTCTACCGTTATGAACACTTGATGTAATTACATCATCCTTGTCGTTAAATACGCTTACACAATAGTTAAAGGCAGTAAGGAATAGTATATTTTTAGATACTCCGTTTTTATTGCAATATTTAACGGCTCTGTCGTAGCTTAGGTCTTTAAACGCACCATGTATAGCAGCATTCTTTTCAATGGTTAAATCTCCATTATCCTTTTTATTTAAGATGCTACGGTCAAGCTTTAGTCCGTTCATAAGTCTTTTGAAATATAATTCGCTATCAGCTCTTAAACCATTTTCAGCTCTGAACTGTTCATCTAGCATATACTCATAGAATGAATAGCTCTCTTTTGGTATTTCTACACCCTTATATAATCTATCTAAATTACGAAGCAATATGCCAAGTGTCATGCCATCGCTGATTACATGAGCTACATCAAAGAATAAGAAATGATCTCCCTCTACACTGTATATTCCAATATGATACAATGGTTCGCCAGGGGTATACATATATGGCTTAATCAATTCATCTTTTTCCTCTAGCCATTCCTCTTCGCTCATTTCATAAATAGGAATATCTATCTTTAAATCATCATTTCTAAACATAGCTAATCCCTTATCTTCAAATGGCTGAATTATACCCTTAAGGATTGGATGTATGTCAAATAGCTTTTCAATTGAAGCCTTTAATCTGATTAAATCAACACTTGAATCTATCTTGTATAAAAATGGTATATTAGTTGTAGTGTTACCACGCAATACATATGCCATAGATTTTTGCAGATTTGTTAAAGGATAAACTGTTCTAAGGGTGTAATCTACTGTTTTGTTTGTGTTTTTCTTTATATATAATCTTTCAAGCTTTTCTATCGTACAGTTTGAAATCAGCTCGTTAAGCTCTACAATGAAATTTAGTCTGTCCTGTAGTTCTGTTAGAGTTATTATACAGCCAAATGAATCCAGACCTGCTGAGAAGAAATCTGTATCTATACCAAACTCATTATGACCAAGTACCTCTGATACTATATTGTAAAGCTTTACCTGCATTTCGCTGATTGGTAAATTAATCTTATTGGATTCTACTGTGGCAATATCCTCAGGTTTTGCTCGCTGATTTCTTACGATTTTATTTGAACCTGTTTTAATAAATGGATTTTTGCGAACTATATGCTTCATAATTTTCTTATAAGAAGTTAGTCCACTGTTTACCTCATTAACAATAAGCTCTAATTTATGTGCTACATTATCAATATGGTTCAGCTTTACATAGCCATCATTTGGATAAATCTCTGCTACAATCTGATTTCCTTCGCCATAAACCAGACATTCTTCAACCAGCTGGTGATCCAACAGCATATTTTCAATTTGCTCTGGTGCAACATTTTCGCCATTAGCCAGAATAATCAGGTTTTTCTTATGACCAGTAATATGCACAAAGTTTTCTTCATCTGCATAGCCAACATCACCTGTTCTTAACCAACCATCCTCTGTAATGATTTCAGCTGTCAATTCAGGAGCATTAACATATCCCATCATAACAGATGGGCTCTTTATCTGAAGCTCTCCGTCTACCACTCTCGCTACACAGCCATTTACAAGTCTGCCTGCTGTAAATGCCTTATTAGGTCTATCCATAACAGGGCCTGATATTGTTAGAGAGCATTCTGTCATACCATAGCCCTGTGCTATATATACACCAATAGCCTGATATTTATCAACTAACTCAGATGGAAGATGTGCTCCACCTGTAATTATCTGTTTGATATTTTTTCCAAATACAAGCTCCTTACACTCTTCAAGTGTTTTTCTTGTTTGCTGGCTAAGCATTACAATTTTTGTGTAAAGTGCATTGGCAATCATTGGTACCATATTCAAGCTTGATGGCTGATACATTTGTAATGCTTTACCTAGCTCATCCATACCATTAAAGAAACAGGTTGTAGAACCAATACCAAGTGCCAATAAAAAGTCAGCCTTCAAACCAAAAGCGTGGTGTATTGGAAGGATACTTAGCTGTACAGCATTGTCGTAATACTCGTTAAACACAGTATCAATCAAATTAGAATGTGATAGCATTACACCCTTTTCTTCACCTGTTGTTCCTGATGTAAAAATAATTACTGCACAATCCTTTTCAGATATTTCAGCCTGAACCTCTGAGCCTCTATATTTTTCAATAATATCTCTACAATCTCTATTTTCGTTGTCTTCAAAATGCAATATATTTTGAACATTCTTACATTTATTAAAAATAGCTTTTCTATCTAACACAATTGATTTTTCGTGTATAATAATATCTACTTCAGCCTTATTCAAGCAATTATATAGGCTTTCTGGAGTTATTTGAGGGTCAATAGGAACTGACACACCATTACCACACATTACTCCGATTAGCATTTTTGTATACAATTGACTATTTGAGCTTAACATTGCAATTTTTACACGCTTGCCAAGCTTTTTATTTTGTCTTAGCGTCCATGCAGATATTGCATCGGTATCCTCTTTAAACTGCTTAAATGAAACACCCTTTATTTCTTCATTTTCCAAATACCTTAAATAATCTCTGTCATTATATTCACGAGCAGACTCGCAAACTAAATCCTTTACTGTATGAATGTGTGTATTAACTAGCATGTTGTATACTCTCCTTATTTTATTTTTTAGAACTCATACACTCAACCGAATTACAGCATAACAATCCGATTTTTAGCAATATAGAAATGTGATATATATACATTTTGCGTGAAATGCATAATTTCCTCCTTTTAAAAAAGAAAAGAAAGAGCAAAAAGACCAAGTATAGCCGAAACTATACTTAGGTTAAATTTAAACCTTTATAAACAATTCCTTTTAATGCTTATATTAGGTTGTGTTGACTTCATTTTTCTTCAAAAGACCCTCCACTTCATCAATGAGCGTATTGCTTATTAAAAAACACAATCAAAGCTGTAATGCCTTGCTACTGACGGGCAGTTAAAGCTCTGATGACAATTTCTTTACATTATGGTAAGGCTATAGGCACTTGTCAGCCTTGCTGTAGCAGGTATTTAAATATTGCAGGTTGAAAAGTCCTCAACAAAAGTAAGGCTACGTATTACTTCTATTTAGAGCTTCTATGCGTGCTTGAATTAACGCTTATAAAGCATAGCAAAAGGCTACATTCACACCATTTGGCAAGAATGTAGCCTTAGCTTATTTACTGTTAATTACAGCATTTTATTTATACTATTTTAAGCCTGATAATGATTTTGAGAATTAAAATTTATAGCTTAAGCAATAAGCTAAGCGTTACAGCCTACACCTTAGTAGCCCTTAGCATATTAATTCTTAAATATAATTATCATACCATCTCTAAAACCATTTTTTGGATATTTAAAACATCTACAATAGTTATTCTGCCGTTTGAATCTATATCAGCACATAAGAATTGCTCTTCATTAAGAGTTATCTTACCTACTATATGCTTCATAACAAATATAACGTCGCTTACACTGATATTGCCATCGCCATTAATATCTCCTGGTAGCTTAACTGGCTCATAATCAATTTTTAAAACAAGTGTTGAAGCGTTATAGGTAAATGTATATTTGCCACCTGTAGCTTTAAGCTTTGTTGGAGCTGTATAGCCTGCTGAATAATCAATACTTGCAGAGTTTAAATAGGTGAAATTCTTACCTCTGATTATACCATTATCAACAAGATTAAAGCTATATGTATCAGGCTCCAGCTCTATAACACCTGTAAATATATCCTTATCGGTTTCTTCAAGTGCCAGTGTAATATCACCAGTAATTGAAACAAGCTTTGCGTCAGGGTCTTTATCACCACAGATTGCACAGTTGCCATTTTCGTAGCTATGAGTAGGAATTTCGTCATAGGCCTTATTATTACAATATGTCATATCTGTTGCATGACAATCCTTGTAACCATAATAAACCTTTTCTCCATCGATTACAGGATAAGCGTCAACACCAATTTTCTGACCCCATATATGTGGAGTTATTGTTCCAATATAATTTCCATCATCATCGT
The DNA here is from genome assembly GCA_036309525.1 of Acutalibacteraceae bacterium. Lineage (GTDB taxonomy): Bacteria > Bacillota > Clostridia > Oscillospirales > Acutalibacteraceae > CAG-964. The sequence goes on from JAXJTP010000174.1 coordinate 5,533, forward strand.
AGATATCCTCTTTAGGTATGTCTGCCTGTAGTCGGTAAGCAACCTCACCATTTTTAAATGCCTCTGAGCTCTTGGCTGTTGTGCCATCGTCAGAATCAGCTTCTTCTGTACCGATATAATAGCAATTACTGATATATCCACCACAGTAGCCTGCAATGCTGTTAGCCAAAGCATAGGAGCTTGTAATGTAGTTTGAGTTATCACCTACCAGAGCACCAACATAAGAGCCTTCACCTGTAACTGTAACTGTGTCTGTAACACCACAGTTGCTAATTTCACCTTGGTTGTAGCCAGCAAAAGCACCAACTGCATAGCTACCCTTAAAGTAAGAATCTGTAATAATAAGATTTTTAATAGGGTAATAGCCTGAGTAGCCGTAGAAGCCTACATACATATCATTGCTATCTACGTAAAGACCACTGATAGAGTGACCTTGACCATCAAATTCTGCATAAAGAGCATTAATCGGAGTCCAGTCAGGAATGTTACCACCCTGAGAAGCTGTTAGTGGAATATTAATATCCTTTACAAGCTTTGCAGGAACATAATTTATACCATAGACATTAACCAGCTGTTCATACCAGTAAAGCTGACCAGCATTTGCGATTTCGTAGTAATCATCATATTCCTCATCAGGAGTACCGTTGTTATTCAGCTCAGGAGACTCGAAAGCAAAGCATTTACCTGCTGAGCAGAAACCGTTTTCGTCTACCTGATGACCCTCACAGCAAATTGTAGCTATCGCTGTATTATATGTATCGAAGCAGAAGCAATCTGTGAAATCCTTATCGCCATACATAACCTTTGCGTTTGAGTCATCAACAACAATTATTGATGCACCCTCAAGAGCAACAGCCATACCCTCTAGTGTATAGCCCTCTGGTAGCTCGGTATCAACTGTAAAAGCAGTTTTATCAAGCTTGCTTGCCTCTGTTATATACTGATCCTTAGGAGTTATTGTTACCTCGTATGGATAGATTGAATAATACGCTGAATATTCAACATTCTCACTTATTTCTGGGATAATATAGTTTTCCATATCATAACCTTCAACTGTAACACCAGTTAGGCCTGATACTGTTTCATATTCACCAGCTCTGCATGATGGAGCATAGGTGTATGCGTTGTCACAATTTACAGTTACATTATCGCCACCAATAAGACCGTCGAAATACACATCATCAACCTTAATTTTTCGTGTGCCGTCAAATTTTTTATAGGCAACACTAACGCTTTCTACTGTAAGCTCTCTCTTTTTGATTTCATATTCAACCGATATAGATTTTCCACCAATGGTAAGAACCTGCTTATATTTGCCTGCTCCTCTCAACGCTCCATCAAAACGCTCACCATTTTTGTAGTTTTCTAAATACCATTCTACTCCTTGAATTACACCTTCAATAGTAGCGTCTTGCCATGTTCCGTTGTATATAAGATCTCCTGTTGGAGCTACAAGTGAAACTGAGCTCTCATGTTCACAGTCTTTACACTGTGCTGTTATTACATTTTTTTCGTCATCTGCTGTAAATATAAAGCTATGAGCCTTAGTTTCATTTTCTATAGCATTACAGCAAGGCCACTTTTTAATGTGAGTACCATTACCATTATCTACCCAAATGAATTCACTTGTATGATTCTTAGCATTTGTTGAACCGTAATATTCTTTACAATCGCTACAGTAATTTTTTGTTGTACAGTTTGCTTCTGTACCTTTGCTATGATAAGAAGTACCCATAAGTGCATTACAGCAGGAATAATAATTCTTGTGATATGTATCATCAAGATACTCGCTGTAGGTTTCATCGCTCTTATGATTGTCAGGGTTTACTTTTCCGTATTTTTCAGAACAAATTTCACATACAGATAAATCCTTACAGTTTGCTGGTGTTCCCTCTGTATGGTTTGGCTTTGTATCTGAAGCTGTGCTTATATTTGTGTACTGCTTTTCGGCAGATGATGAACAAGATATATAACCATAGTACACCTTATCTCCCTTAAGCTGTGGGATTTCGTCTGTACCAATTGTTTGACACCATACCTTTTCACCTGTGCCATTTAGTCGGTATGTAATCTCACCTGACTTAAACTGATCAATAGTTGCTGATTCTGCAGAGCCCTTTAAATTAAGCCCCCAACAGCCACCTACACAAGAGGTATCGAGATAATAGCAATTTACAGAAGAGTATAATGAGTTATTATAGGCAACGATAGCACCAATTGTACCGTCACTGTTTTCACAAAAATCTACTGAGCCTGTGCTATAGCAGTTTGTAATTGGAGTATTATATCCAAAGCCAACAATACCACCAACACCATCCATACCACGAATTTCGCCTGTATTACTACAATAGCTTACAGATGGAGTTCCTTCTGTTGCTCTACCAACAATACCTGCTGATATATTATTAGTTGAAGTTATTTTACCAGAGTTAGAGCATTTTGTAATTTCTGATGTAGTCCAGGCTGTTATACCACCAACAGTATCATTACCTGATATTGTTGCCAAGTTATGGCAATTTTCTATCTTACCTTTATTATAGCCAACAATACCACCCACTACTCGATTAGCAAAGAAATATGAATTTTTAATTGTCAGATTTTTTACTACACCTGTTGCTTCTAGCTTTTTAATAAAGCCTATATAATCCTTATCTCCATTGTTAAAATAAAGACCAGATATACTGTGATTGTTACCGTCAAATACTCCTTTGTAACCATCAATCTCGGAGGAAATAGGAGTCCACTCTCTTACATTTTTAGAATTAGCAGTTATTATATCCTTGTTTACAATGATGTCATCAGTAAGTATTGCGTTTACTGTTTTATCGCTGTTTACCTTTTCTGCAAACCAATACAGCTTACCAGCGTTGTCAATTTCGTAGTAGCCATTACTGTTAAGAGTTGCCTCTACAGTTTTACCACAGTCAACACAAAATCCGTTTTGATATTCAGGATGTTTACAAGGATTAAAGCATCTTGTACATACATAATTTTTAAAGCTGTGTCCGTCACATTTAACAGCACCTTTAACTACAAGGTTACCCTGCTTATTTATGGTTCCATAATTTGTAAGTGTTATACCAGCTGGTACAGTTAATGTAACAGAGCTTGGAATAGTAAGTGTTTTTCCAGGGCTTACGTCGTGATTAGCAGGCAAAGAATAATTGCTATATACTTTACCTGATTTACCTTCATAAACAATACCACCTTTATAGTCTGTTCCTAAAGAATAAAAGCCACCTGCATTTGAGTTTTCATCAATATATATATCGGTATATCTTAATAATGTTACAATTCCTCCTGATATGGTGTTGTCAGAACATTTATCACTGCTCATTCTACCACCGATAGCAGAGCCATACTTACCAGCCTTAGCAGTTACAACACCACCTGTAATTGATACATTGCGACATTCACCCTCAATATATAAGCTCTCGTTTCCGTTCGTATGGGAATCAGGTGCACCAGTACCAATACCAGCAGCTTCTTCGGCACCTATAGCAGTTACATTACCACCACTAATGGTAATATTACAACCACTACCCCAGATTCCTCCACCTATTCCTGCACCACCAGTAGCTAGGAATATTACTGCCCAATCGGGACCTTGATTGATGGATTCTGCGTAAATAGTTCCTCCTTTAATATGGATATTACATCCATCACTCATATTAGGGTGATTAGAGTCCTTTCTTAATCCATCACCACCACCAATTCCAGCTCCAGCATAATTAGATGTTGCTAAAAGGTAACCATCACCTTGAATGGTAAGTGTTCCACTGTCTAATCCACCATTCTTCTGAAGTCCAGCATATCCGTTACAGCTACGAAGATAATTACTATAACGCAAAGTAATGGTTACATCACCCTTACTATCATTTGCTATCTGAAATGCACATTGATTTTTATCATCAAGGCTAGATACATCAATGTTTAGCCCCATAAAAGTAAGGTTTGCTGAAATATCCTTAGCTACCACAACGGTATCTTTTGTTGGAATATAAGAATATATATTTCCTATATTCATATTCCTTTCTGACAAAATAGTCAGCACGCCATTTGAATAGGTAAAATCTTTACCTATTTCACCATTTTCTACAAAAAAATCACCTACCTCTACTCTACCTAGAGCAGTTTCAGCACTTACTGTTAATGAAGAAAACGGTATCATAGTCATCAACATTAAAAGCGTAAGGATAATTGATAAGGGCTTTTTGATTTTTTGCATTTTTTGTTCTCCTTCCCGAAATTAAAATAATATCTATGTAAACAAAAGCGTTAACATAACGCTTTTGGAAATACCCTATCATAAGCCACTACACTATGCTTTTAATTTTAAATAAAAATATTTTTACTTACCCTTTTAACGGAATAACTATAATACTATTAATTATACCATATTAGTTTTATTTACCGGTATTTTGTGACAATGTTCTAATATTTTTTGTAACAATATTAGTTGTTTTTGTATTTATTATCAAAACATATAATACTACTTTCTGATTAAAAACAAATTAAAATATTATATAATTGTATACCGACAACAACAGGTTATAAACTAACAGACATAAAAAGCCGATAACGCAATTTTTACCATTCTTCAGTATCACAGCTTCTAGTAGTGCTTGTATAATTAGTGCCTTATTCAAGAATATACAAGCAAATTGATTTAGAAACATTTGCTTTATCTTCAAGACCATTGCCTTCAGACAGGTATTAGTGCTTGTAAAAAAAGAGAAGGTACTGGATTTTTTCTAAAACAATAGATTGCAAGACGAAAAGCACAGAAACACTGTAGCATTTCGATTTTTCAAATAGCTCATGGTATAATCTGTAAAAAATTATCTTTATCAAAACCAATGGATAGCTATTTGTGAATTTCGGATACTGAATAGAAATAAGCTTAAATTTTATTTTACAAATCACCCCACATAGGTTATAATTATGCTATATTCTTAGAAAGGATTGACATAAGCTATGAATAAATATTGGAGTCAATTTAAAAGTGGTACAGATATAAGAGGAGTAGCCAGTGAGGGCGTTGAGGGTCAGAATGTAAACCTTACAGATGAGGCTGTAGGTGCAATTACAAAGGGCTTTGTAAAGTGGATTTGCGACAAAACAGGTAAATCCAGCAACACCTTAACTGTTGCAGTGGGTAGAGATAGCCGTATTTCAGGCCCTAGAATTATTTCAACAGTTGAAAAAACTCTTATGCTTTATGGTGTAAAGGTGCTTAACTGTGGTCTTGCTTCTACACCTTCTATGTTTATGACAACAGTTGACCTTAACTGTGATGGTTCAATTCAGATAACAGCAAGCCATCACCCATTTAACCGTAACGGACTTAAATTCTTCACTGTTGATGGTGGACTTGAGTCTGAGGACATTACAGCACTTCTTGAAAATGCAGAAAACGAAAGCTTTGCAGAGGAATGTGAGGGTGGCACTACTACTGCCACTGATTATATGTCACAGTACTGTGAGCATTTAAAGGATATGATTTGTAAGGGTGTAAACAGCGAAAATTACAGCAAGCCTCTTGAGGGCTTTAAAATTGTTGTAGATGCTGGTAACGGTGCTGGTGAATTTTACGCAGAAAAGGTACTTGCTCCACTTGGTGCAGATACAACAGGCAGTCAGTTTTTAGAGCCAGACGGTATGTTCCCTAACCACGTACCAAACCCAGAGGACGCAACAGCTATGAGCTTTATCAGCAAGGCTGTGCTTGACAATAATGCTGACCTTGGTGTAATTTTTGACACTGATGTTGACAGAGGTGGTGCAGTAGACAGTACAGGTAACGAAATAAATCGTAACAGACTTGTTGCAGTTGCTTCTGCCATTGCTCTTGAGGGCTGTGAGGGTGCAACAGTTGTTACCGACTCTACAACCTCAGCAGGACTAAAAACATTTATCGAAGACGATCTTAAGGGTAAACACCACAGATTCAAGCGTGGATACAAGAATGTTATCAACGAGGCTATCCGTTTGAATAAGGAGGGTATAGATTGCCCTCTTGCTATCGAAACATCTGGTCACGCTGCAATGAGAGAAAATTATTTCCTAGATGATGGTGCATATCTTTGCACAAAGATTATCATTAAAATGGCTCAGCTAAGAAAAGAGGGCAAGGATATTTCAAGCCTTACAGCTACACTAAAGGAGCCTGTAGAAAGTAAAGAGGTTCGCTTTAAGATTACAGACGCAGACTTTAAGTCAACAGGTAATCGTATAATAAAAGAGCTTGAGGAATATGCAGAGACTCAGGAGGGCTGGTGTGTTGCAGACGACAGCCGTGAGGGTGTACGTGTTTCATTCGGCAAAAACGATGGCGACGGTTGGTTCCTGCTAAGATTAAGCGTACATGACCCTATAATGCCTTTAAACATCGAAAGCGACTCACAGGGTGGCGTAGAAATTATTCTTAATAAGCTAATGACATTCTTAAAGGGATGTAGTGGCTTAGAGGTTTGATATTGACTGAATTTTGGTTTATAGGATTAACGCAGAAGCTAAGATAAATCTAAACGTAAAGTTTGGGTTCAGCCTTTTTAAAGGCTGGTGGTTTGTGTAGCTAATTCCGAAGGGATTGATTGTGCAGGCAACGTCATCACAGATTTTAGGGACAGAGTCCTTAACTCATAGTTGTATCTAAAAATCACAAGAAGCTAAAGGACTTTGCCGAATGTAATCAATTCCGTATGAATTTAATTACGTAAATCCCACAAGGACTTTCAGATAACACAACCAATCCCTATGGAATTGATTGTGGCTACCAATTTACTTCGCAAAATGATTATGTTATCCGATAAGCTTTTATTGATGTCTTTCCTCTGGTGCAAGCAACAGCTTACATCAACAAAACTAAATTTATACTCTACTAAGCAACTCAAATAAAGCTTTTATACAAAACAAGGGGCTGTCTCACTTTCAGTAGTGAGACAGCCCCTATTTTGTAAATGTTATATCTTTTGATATATTTGTAAGCGTCAATTCAAGCACGCACATAACCCCTCAGCAAAAGTAATTCACAAGATTACTTCTGTTGAGGGGTTCTTGACTTACAATATTCAGGTATCTGCTCAGACCAAGGA
>JAXJTP010000175.1:0-1894 GCA_036309525.1 Acutalibacteraceae bacterium
ATCCAATGTCAACTGCTTTAGGAGAGTCATGAGTTCCATCGCGTACATCGATAAGTTTAGATATTGATATATTTGTCATTTGAGTGGTTGATATAAAATCCTTGTATAATAATTGAGCTTGTTGCTCTAAATTATTGTTTAATATATTAATAACTCTTACCAACGGCAGGAGTTAATCATAAAAGAACAGCCGTTGCTTGTCGTTCTCAATAAATTAAAAGGAGAAACGACAATGAAACAGAATTTAATTAATGATGTTATTCAAGAAATGATGCCATATTTGAATAACGCACAAGCAGAAAAATTACAAACAGTATTACAACATGCACTTTTCAATTATGAAATAATAGAAAGTGAAAACAAAGAGGATGACTCAGAACAAAACTTAGTTGAACTGTTTTTATCAGCAAAACGAATAGAGGGCTGTTCTGAGAAATCCTTAAAATACTACTATGCTACCATACAATCAATGCTTGATGGTGTGGGAAAACAAACTAAACATATACAAACAGATGATATTCGTAATTACCTAACTAGTTATCAAACAAAAAAGAAATCAAGCAGAGTAACAATAGATAATATCAGAAGGATTTTATCTAGTTTTTTCTCTTGGCTAGAAGATGAGGATTATATCTTAAAAAGTCCTGTTAGAAGGATACATAAAGTGAAAACTGCAACTAACATCAAAGAAACCTATTCTGATGAAGAACTAGAGCTTATGCGAGATAATTGTGTAGAAACCAGAGATTTAGCTATGATTGATATGCTTGCTTCTACTGGAATGAGAGTTGGAGAAATGGTTCTGCTAAATAGGTCAGATATTAACTTTAACGAACGAGAATGTGTGGTTTTTGGTAAAGGTGATAAGGAAAGAATAGTTTACTTTGATGCAAGAACAAAGATACATTTACTTAATTATCTTGATAGCAGAACAGATGATAATGTAGCTTTGTTTGTTAGTTTGAAATCACCGCACACTCGATTATCCATTGGGGGTATTGAGGCTCGTCTTCGTAAATTTGGTAAACAGTTGGGATTACATAAAGTACATCCTCACAAATTCAGGCGTACATTAGCTACTATGGCTATAGATAAAGGTATGCCAATAGAGCAACTACAACAATTATTAGGACATAGACGAATAGATACAACCTTGCAGTATGCAATGGTTAAACAAAGCAATGTGAAGATTGCACATAGAAAATATATTGGATAGAAAGGAATTTAACTATGGCTGAATGGAAAGAATGTACTATTTCCGAAATAGGAACAGTTGTAGGAGGAGCAACTCCATCAACAAAAAAAGCTGAAAATTATGAAGGTGGAACAATCGCTTGGATAACACCGAAGGATTTGTCAACTTTTAAGGGCAGATATATCAGTAACGGAGAAAGAAACATTACTGAAACCGGATTAAAAAGTTGCTCTACGCAGTTATTACCTAAAAATACTGTTCTGTTTTCGTCAAGAGCACCTATTGGTTATGTTGCTATTGCTCAAAATGAAGTATGTACAAATCAAGGTTTTAAGAGCGTAATTCCAAATTCAGACACAGACCCGTTGTTCCTTTTTTACCTTTTGAAATATAACAAAGATAAAATTGAAAATATGGGTAGTGGAACAACTTTCAAAGAAGTTTCCGGTAACACGATGAAATCTATTAAAGTTAAAGTTCCTTGTGAATATGATGAGCAAAAAAAGATTGCTTCCATTTTAGGAGCATTGGATGACAAGATAGAAGAAAATGAAAGAATAAACAATAATTTAGAGCAACAAGCTCAATTATTATACAAGGATTTTATATCAACCACTCAAATGACAAATATATCAATATCTAAACTTATCGATGTACGCGATGGAACTCATGACTCTCCTAAAGCAGTTGACATTGGAT
>JAXJTP010000176.1:0-10067 GCA_036309525.1 Acutalibacteraceae bacterium
CATATAATGTGTCGATGTCTTACTTGCTTTTATTATAAGCTTAAAATATCAACTCTTACAAACCAGTGATTTATAATAAAGTTTTTAGTATTTAATAGTACTCAAGCCGTACGGGCTCTTACTTTCTTGCAAAAGAAAGTAAGCAAAGATTGTAAGGGAGGGAATTTCGAAATCCCCTCCCTTAACCCTCCCCACACGACCAAAGGGGGGACTTCGCCCCCCCTTATGGAATCCCCCACGCTTAGTCAAGCTATTTCTACGTTCGAAGTGAGAATGGTTTGGTTATCTAGTTTGTGCGTAACTGCTCGACAAACCCAAATTTATAAGCCTAAAATCAAACACCAAAATCAAGTGTAATTTTGTCTTTGGTTGGCTTAAATTGTGTAAGCTTTACACCTGCTGAGGTCAGCATTCTTTTAGAAGCCTGTGTGCTGTCTAGTGTTGCATATTTATCAGAAAGATAGATAACCTCTTTTATTCCTGACTGAATTATAGCCTTTGCACATTCATTGCAAGGGAACAATGCTACATAGATTTTTGTGCCTAGCAGTGATTTACCGTGTGCGTTAAGTATAGCGTTAAGCTCTGCGTGTACAACGAATGGATATTTTGTATCGTTAGCACAGCCCTCTCTTTCCCATGGGTATTCGTCATCTGAACAGCCAATAGGAAAACCGTTGTAGCCTGTTGATATAATAACATTTTTACCATAACAGCTGTTTTCGCTACTTACTATGCAGGCACCTACCTGTGTGTTAGGGTCTTTACTGCGTTGAGAGGCAAGCAAAGCAACTCCCATAAAATATTCGTCCCAGCTTATGTAGTTATCTCGTTTCATAAAATCCTCCTTTGGATATTTATTATTTGTTGTTATAGTCCTATAAATCAATCATAGCATACCAAATTTATACAGTCAATAAAGGTGTAATAAGAAAAATAGGTTTTGTAGGTAGTAAAGTAAAATCAAAACAGCACAAAGCACATTAAAAAAATGTGCTTTGTGCTGTTTATGCTTATAAAACAATGAAAAAGCGTTGTTTGAAAGAAGCTTATTTATTAAGATATGACTTTAGAAGAACCTCTAAAATGTCATCTCTTTCCATTTTGCTTATAATAGCTCTGGCGTTTTTATGCGTTGTAATATATGTAGGGTCTTCTGACAGAATATAACCAACCATCTGATTTATAGGGTTATAGCCCTTTTCTTTAAGTGCGTCGTATACAGTTGTAAGATTTTTTCTGAAAGCTCCATCTTTATCGCTTATTGAAAAAACCATTGTTTTATCCATAAAAGAACACCTCCATCATTTTTATCTACCTGTTAATAATACTATATGTTTTACAAAAAATCAATAGAAATTTGTATGAAATTTTAGGTAGCAGAAATTAAAATTTGTAAAGCAAATACAATATAATAGCTTAAAAATTAAGAATTAAAGAATAATTCTGTTTGTTCTGCCAAATACAAATGTAAATATTGCTTTAAGTTTTAGTGCATATGCTTGATTTAGATAGCTTTAAATGTTAAAATGATATGTAAGTTTAAAATAGTAAGGAGCTTATTTTTATGGACGCATATTTAGAGCAAATTGTAATACGCAGAAAAACCCCTAAGGACTTTTGGATAAAGGTAGGAATGATACTGAGTATTTTTGCTGTGCTGGCACTGGGTGTAGCTTTTGGTATTCTGATTAACTACTACTTTATAATGATTGGCTTTTTCTTGTCTTTATTTGAAATTTATCTTTGCTGGTATGTTGTAACAGGCAGATATATTGAGTATGAATATATAGTAACAAACAACAATTTACAGATTGATAAAATTATGAATGCAAGCAGACGTAAGGAGCTACTAAGCGTTGATATAAGAAAAATAGAGAGCTTTGAAAAGCTAGGCGATGGCAGACTTGACGAAAATCGCTGTGACAAGGTTATGTGGCTGGGCACCCATAAAGATGACGAAAGCCAGTATCGTTTTGTTGTTCAGACAAACAGATACGGTAAGGTTATGGTTGTATTTGCACCAAATAAAAAAATGCTAGAGGCTATTAAGCTTCACCTTAAGCCAGAGGTTAAAATAGCACTTGTAAAATCAGGTAAATAAGACTATACATAAAGAGTATAGGAGGTTAGTTGTATGAAGATATTAACTTGTGAACAAACCAGAGCTCTTGAGAAAAATCAGGTGGAGCGTGGCTCAACATATTTTCAGCTTATGAATAATGCTGGTGTGCAGGTGGGCAAAACACTTATATCACAGCTAGGAGCAAACAAAAAATCTGTTGTAGCTATTCTTTGTGGTAAGGGCAACAATGGTGGAGATGGCTTTGTTGCTGCACAATATCTTACATCACAGGGAATAAAGGCGTATGCACTGCTGGTAGACGGTGAGCCTCGCACAGAGGATAGTATACAGGCTTTAGAGCAGGCTGTAGGTAATGGTGTAGAGGTTGTACGTATATGGGAATACAGCCAGAAGGTTAAGGATATTATTATGGTTGCCGATTATGTAATTGACGCTATATATGGTATAGGCTTTAAGGGTGCATTAAGCGATAATATAAAAATTCTTGCCGATTTGGTAAACAGCACACACAGTAAGGTATTATGTGTAGATATTCCAAGTGGTGTAAACTGTGACACAGGTATGGTAGGCAACACAGCCTTTAAGGCAGATGTTACTGTTTCATTCTCTACGCTTAAGCCATGCCATATTTTATATCCTTCTATGGATTATTGTGGAAAAACAACCGTGGCACAGGTGGGTATAAATAAGGGATTAATTTACGACAGCCCATATTTTACAGAAACTATTGACGGTAGCAAGCTTATTACCCTTATGCCAGAAAAGAAAATATCAGCAAATAAGGGTAGCAATGGCACACTTACTGTAATGTGTGGTAGCTATGGAATGATAGGTGCATCACAGATGTGTATTCAGGGTGCGTTGCGTAGTGGTGTTGGCTTGGTAAAAGGTGTAGTACCGTCAAATCTTTACCCTATACTGGCTACTAATATTCCACAGTCTGTATTTATGCCATACACAAGCGTAGACAGCCTTGATGTGCTTATACAGAGTATGGAAAAAACAAACGCTGTTGTTGCAGGCTGTGGTCTTGGAAACACCTCAAAGGCAAGAGAATTAACCGAATATATAATACATAACAGCAAGGCTCCTGTTGTATTAGACGCAGATTCACTTAACTCTATTGCAGATAACCTTGATATTCTTACAGAGGCAAGCGTGCCTGTTGTTATTACTCCACACCCAGGAGAAATGGCAAGGCTTTTAGATACAAGAGTAGAGGTTATACAGAATAATCGTCTTACAGTTGCAGTTGAATTTGCTAAAAGATATAACGTAATTGTTGTGCTTAAGGGTGCTTATACAGTTGTGGCACATCCAAATGGTAAGGCAACAGTAAACCCAACAGGTAACAAGGGTATGGCTAAGGCTGGCTGTGGAGATATACTTGCTGGTATTATAGGTAGCCTTATTGCACAGGGAATGTCACCATTCAGTGCCTCTGTAAGTGGTGTGTACTGTCATGGCTATGCTGGTGACCTTGCACAGGAGAAATACGGCAGTATAAGTATGCTGTCAACTGATATTACAGATATGCTACCAACAGCATTTAAGCAGATTTTTCTTTGATAAATAATCTCTGATTAAAACCTAGCTTTAGTTTTAATCAGGGATTTTTTGTGTTATAATGTTAATATGTTGAAAAGAAAGGAATGTTAAAATGAAAAAGGGAGAAAGGCTTGTTAAGGCTGTGGCTGGTGTTGTGCTTTCTGCTTTATGTGTAAGCACAGGTATGCCTGTAACAGCTGTAGGTAATGTAGATAGTGTTATGTCTAAAATGACATTAGACGAAAAAATAGGGCAGATGATAACAGTATCTGCCGAAAACTGGAACGATGAAAATTTTACTGTTATGGAGGAAAAGGTAGCAGACATTATAGCTACAAGCTCTGTGGGTGGAGTTATTCTGTTTGCAGAGAATATACAGGATACAAAGCAGGTTGTAGAGCTAACAACAGCGTTTCAGAATGCCTCATTAAAATCCAAAAATAAAATACCACTCTTTGTTTCTGTAGATCAGGAGGGTGGAGAGGTAGTAAGGTTAAAATATGGTACATCTCTGCCTGGTAATATGGCATTAGGTGCAACAAATAACGCACAGTACGCAAAGGACGCAGGTGCTATTCTGGGTAGTGAGCTTTCTGCACTTGGAATAAATGTTGATTTTGCTCCGTCATTAGATGTAAATACAAACCCACAAAACCCTATAATAGGACTAAGGTCATATTCGTCAGACCCAGGCGTTGTTGCAAAGCTGGGTGTGCAGACAATAAACGGAATACAGGGTGAAAATGTTGTTGCAGTGGCTAAGCATTTTCCTGGTCATGGCGATACACATACAGATTCTCACACAGGCTTGCCTGTTGTTGATAAATCGTTAAAGGAAATTGAAGAGTGCGAGCTTGTGCCCTTTAAATCTGCAATTGAAAACGGTGTTGATATGATTATGACAGCACATATTCAATTCCCACAGATAGAGAAAGCTACAGCTGTTTCTGAGGTAACAGGCAAAGAGGTGGCTCTGCCTGCTACACTGTCAAAAACAATAATTACTGATATTCTAAGAGGTAAAATGGGCTATAACGGTGTGGTAACAACAGACGCTATGAATATGGGTGCAATAGCCGATAGCTTTACAGCGTCACAGGCGTGTATTCTTGCTATAAATGCTGGTGTTGATATGCTACTTATGCCTGTAAGCCTTGCAAATGAGAGCAGTGAAAGAGAGCTTACAGACCTTATAGGCAATATCAAATCAGCAGTTAAGGACGGAAGAATTAAAGAATCACGAATAAATGAGGCTGTAACAAGAATTTTACAGCTAAAGGAAAAGCGTGGTATTCTTAGCTATAAAGCACCAACAGTTGAAAATGCTTTGCAGATTGTAGGTAGTCAGGCAAATCACGAAGCAGAGGATAATATTTCAACAGGTGCAATAACAGTGCTTAAAAACGAAAACAACACACTGCCATTCAAGCCACAGGCTGGTCAAAGGGTTGTACTTATATCAGCTTATAGCGACGAAACACCTTGCTTTGATTTTGCAATGTCAAGAATGATTTCTAAAAAGTTTATACCAAATGTAGAGTACGAAAAATATTATTATAGCAACGGAAACAGCCTTGACGAAATTTTTACAGCTGTATCGGGTGCAGATTATGCAATAGTATTGTCAGAAATGCTCAGTAATGACGATATTTTACCAGACAGCCTATGTACGTCAGTAACAAGGGCAGTTATTGAATGCAGTAAAAATAATAACGTAAAATGTGCAGTGGTAAGCGTAGGCAAGCCATACGACACAGCTAATTATACAAACGCAGACGCATTGCTTGTAGCCTATGGCTGTAAGGGTATGAATGCAGAGGATACAAACGGTGCATTGCCAGCCACCTACACCTACGGACCGAACATTATTGCTTCGGTAGAGGTTGCATTTGGCTATAAAAATCCTTATGGTATGCTACCAATAGATGTGCCAAGAATAAGAGATGACGGAACAATGGATGTTTCTCAGAATGCCTTTAGCAAGGGCCATGGCTTGCTATATGCAGGTACAGAAAGACCAACTGAAAGGGTAGCAATAAATAACGAGATAATTATTGAGAAATCCACCACAGTTATGGGCGAGGGTGGAAGCCTTTCAGAAAATCTTATTGTAAGATTGCGTGAAAGAGGAACATTAAACATTGTGATTCTGCTTTCAGTATGTGCTGTGACTGTATTTATGATAATTATATCTATAATTGTAAAAAATCTGAATCCAGCACCAGAGAAAAGGGGCAGAGCCAAAAAGAAAAAATCAGATGATATTTTAGATGAAATAGATTAACAAACACAAACGAAAACAAACCCTCCGATAAGCCTGACGCTTGTCGGAGGGTTTCTGTATGAGAAAATATATTTGGTTATATCTAATACTAATACCTAATTAAACACTAGACATCTTATCGGCAGAATTTACTCAGCACTTCGTTCTTCTCCTTGACAAGCGTCAGCTTGCCTGCGTCGTCGTCCTCGTTCTGAGCAAATTCTGCTCGTCAATCTATTCTAGCGTTTAATCAGGTATTAGTATAAGGATAATAAAAATCTGGAGCGAAGCGACCCTTAATATTTTTCAGCGAAAAATATTTCATATTGCTGAAAGCAATATTTCATTCGCTGAAAGCGAATTTCATTTGACCGTAAGGGCAAATTTCATTAAACATATGCTATATAGTCAGTGAATGTCTTAGACTTTGTAAAGCTTACCTGTGGAAATTGCTTTGATAGTCTGTCAACAAGGTAATCAATTACAACGTCCTCTGTTTTGTAATGACCAGCGTCTACTACTGTTATGCCTATGTCGTGTGATTCAAGAATATAATTGTGCTTTATCTCGCCTGTAACATAGGCATTTGCACCAAGCTCCTTAGCAAGGTAGATATATTCGCCACCAGCACCACCACCTACAGCTACACGGGTTATTTTGTTTTTAATATCTGTATATCTTACACCATTGCAGTTAAGGCTTTCCTTTACCAGCCCTGCAAGCTGTTCAGAGCTGTAGGCTGTATCAGCCTTAACATCGCCCACAGCAACACCCTCGCTGTGTACAAATATATTTTCAAGACCAAGTGCTTTTGCAAGGCATAAATTTACACCCTGTGGTGATACATCAAGATTTGTATGTGCACAGATTGCATTTATGTTTCTTTGTGCAAGCATATAAGGTATACTGTTGCTGTTAACGCTTTTTAATGGTCGGAATATAACAGGGTGGTGGCTTATTATAAGGTCGGCACCAAGCCTTTCAGCCTCCTTTATTACATCTGCTGTTATATCAAGTGCAACCAATACATTTTTTACAACTGCCTTGCTGTTGCCCACAAGCATACCCACGTTGTCGTAATCTAGTGCTGTATTAAAGGGTGCAAAGCTATCTATATAGCTGTAAATATCGTTTACTGTTGCTATGCTATGCAGTGTGCCTGTTTTTGCATAATCTGAAAGTGTGTTTGCGTAGCTTATATAGGTAATAGCCTTACTGCTGAATTTGTCAGAGGTTAAAATTCCGTTGCCCTTTTTAAGCAATGCATTTGCTGTTTTTTCTATATAGCTTTTATTTTCTTGCTTTACAGCTGGATTTAATGCACCACAATATTTTTTAAGGCTTATATCCTGTGGTGTTTCACCTGTAAAATAAACGCTCATTACAGTATAAAGCTTGTTTTCTGCAACGGTTGCTTCCTCGTATTTAATATCAAAGCCATTGCTGTACAGATATTCTCTTAGGAAATCAGCCTTTGACATAGGCTGTAGAATAAGATGATATTTTTCATTCTTTACCCAAGGTGCCTTTGAAATAATATCTGCAATCAGCTCTCCACCCATACCAGCTATTATAATATCGTCAACCATGTCTGGGTTAATCTGCTGTAAACCATCTGACAAGCAGGCTGTTACATTTGTTGCACAGTATTTTTCTATTGTCTGCATACCTCTTTTTAAAGGCTCAGGATTAACATCTGAGGCTATTGCAGAGGTTGCTATATTACTTTTGCATAGCCATACAGGCAGATAAGCGTGGTCTGTGCCTATATCAGCTACACGATGATTTTTTCTTACAAGGCTTGCACAAAGCCCTAATCTATTATCTAAATCAAATAAACGAATTTCCATAATTTTTCTCTTTCCAAATAATAAAATAGTGATTGGCACAAATGCACCAATCACCTGTTTGAACAAATTTTGTAAAATTATTTGCCTGCAATGTGCTTGTTGATTTTCTCAACCATTTCGTCAGCGTCTACACCGTGTACCATGCAAGCGTCGCCCAGGCTTTCGCCTCTTGATGCAGGGCAACCAAGGCAGTGCATACCCATAGCCATAAAGATTGGTGCTGTTGTGCTGTCGAAATCAAGAATATCTCCGATGATTGTATCCTTTGTAATCTGCATTGTTTATTCCTCCTGTTAATCATAATAATTTTTAATTATTATACCTTAAAAAACTATTGTATGCAATATACTTAACAAATATTTAAATAAGCTTTGGTGTAACATACAGGGTTTTATTTTTAACATAAATAACCATACCCGGCTTAGCACCCGAAGGCTTGCTTACATTCTTTACAAGTGTATAGTCAACAGGCACCTGAGAGCTGTTGCGTGCCTTGCTGTGGTAGGCTGTAAGCTGTGCTGCCTCTAGCAGTGTGGTGTCGTCTACCTCTTTACCGTCTGTAACAATAATTGTGTGTGTACCGTGTATATCCTTAGTATGAAGCCATATATCATTTTTTGAGGCAGTTTTTAATGTAAGCTTATCATTCTGCTTGTTATTTCTGCCAACTAAAATTGTAAAGCCAGTAGATGAGGTGAATTTTAGTGGTGGCAGTGCAGACATTTTCTTTTGCTTGCCCTTTGGTGCCTTTAAGTAGCCCTGCTCGGTAAGCTCGGCACGAATTTCTGCAAGCTCGGCTTCTGTAGTTGCTCTGTTAAGAGCCTCAAGCACTGTTTCTATATATTCTAAATCGTCAGTAGCCTTTTCGATTTGCACCTTTAGAATTTGCTCGGCTGTTTTTGCCTTGCGATAGCCTTTGTAGTATCTCTGTGAGTTTTGTGTGGCTGATAGGGCAGGGTTAAGCTCTATTGTTATAGGCTTGTTATCGTCATAGTAGTTTTCAACTGTAACGCTTTTAGCACCCTTTTCTATTCTGTAAAGATTAGCCTGTAATAGATCTCCTTTTATTCTTAAAGGCTCTCTGTCGGCACACTGTGCAAGCTCGGCTGTCTGAGAATTTATCTTACGGGATAATCTTTCGGTTGTGCTTGACAAAATTCGGTGTAAATCCTGTGATTTTGCCCTCATTCGCTCTATGGTGTCACGCTCTGCGTAGTAATCATCAAGCAATTCGCTAAAGCTATCTACTCTTTTTATCTCTGCAATTTCGCCATATTGGGTTATATCCATAAACGCAAAATCCATTGGCTTGCCATTTATAATAACCATACAAGGAGTACCATTGTAATCGGTAAGCTCGTTTTTCATTCTGTCTAAGAAAAATACAAGCCTTTTTTTCTGTTGCTCGGTTATACTGCCTGTAGTTACATCGTCACCCTTGCCTGTAAGATATTCAAGCTCTCGGCAGACAATAGGAGAGATACCCTGTATAGTATTAAGCAAAGCCTTGTTAAGCTTTGTGTCTATGGTTATATCTTCAAGCTTTGCAAGAATATCCTCAGCACTGCTTTCTAAAATATTTACTTTATCCTGTGCAGGTGGCATATTGTATTTTAAGCCAGGTAATACAAGCCTTTGTGATGACATAGAAATATCAACACGCTTTAATGCGTCAATAATATTTTTGTCGCTGTCAAGGAATATAACATTGCTGTACTTACCCATAATTTCTACTGCTAATGTAAGCACAATATGGTCGCCAAGCTCGTTGGTAGCGTCAAAATCTAAAAAGATAATACGCTCCATAGCCTCCTGATATGCCTTTATCAGCTTTGCACCACATAGCTTTTTTCTGAAAAGCATACAAAGCATAGGGGGTACCTTTGGATTTTCGGGTGCGTAGCTTGTAAAGTTTATTCTGGGACTATTTGCCCTTGAAGAAAGCAAAAGCTTACAAGCACCATTTAACCCACGCAAGCCAAGCACAATTTCGTCCTTATTAGGCTGATAAACCTTTTCTACTCGGCTATTTATCGCCCTTGAATTTATCTCGTTACATATATGTCTTAAATATCCACCATCAAGTGCCATAATAACACCTCTTTCTTGTTATAAATAGTTATCAAATTTGGGTTTGTCGGTGTGAGCTGTCGCTCACGCACACACGCTTACAGCGTATACAGTTAGTTTTTAATAAACTCAAGTTTGTATTATATGGGACACATATAATGTGTCGGAGTCTTACTTATTTTTATTTTAAAACTAAAATATCAACTCTTACAAACCACTAATTTATAATAAAATTTTTATTATTTAATAG
>JAXJTP010000177.1:0-1939 GCA_036309525.1 Acutalibacteraceae bacterium
ACTGTTAGAATATCCCTTACAGGAGACCCTCGTGAAGAGGTAAGAGTAGGTAAAGAAATACTTAGAAGCTTAGATTTATTAAATGATAAGATAAAGGTGGTTTCTTGTCCTACTTGTGGAAGATGTAATATAGATTTAATAAGTGTTGTTAATGAAGTTGAAGAAAAGATAGGTAATATGAATAAAGATATTACTGTAGCTATTATGGGATGTGCAGTAAATGGACCTGGTGAAGCTAGGGAAGCTGATATTGGTATTGCTGGTGGAAAAGGTGAAGGTTTACTGTTCAAAAAAGGTGAGATAGTTAGAAAAATTAAAGGTGAAGAGTTAGTTAAGGAACTACTTGAAGAAATATATAAGTATTAAAAAAGATGTCGGTACGATAACTGAACTGATACCCAAAAAGTAGACAGTTTAATAAAAGACTCTCTATGAAATCATATGGCACCTGTATTCCACAGGTGTCATATTTTTTAATTTAGCTTGAAATCTATAATTATTATACCAATATATGTAATCATTTATTGATTTAACTAATTCTTCTTTAGAATTATATGAATTCTGGTAAATTAATTCAGTTTTTAGATGTCCGAAAAAATTTTCAATGCATGCATTATCATAACAATTTCCTTTTCTAGACATACTTTGTCTAACACCAAATTTCTTAAGTATAGACTTATAGATATTTGATTTATAATGAACACCTTGATCACTATGTATAATCAAATTTCTGAATTCGCTAGTGCTAACTTTCTTAAAGGCTTCGCCTAAAGTATTCTCAACAAATGACATATCTAAATTATCACTAATCTTATAAGCTATTATTTCTCTATTATATAAATCTTCAATAGCAGATAAATACATTCTTTTACGACCATTATCATATTTTAAATAAGTTATGTCTGTAACCCATTTTTGATTAGGAGAATTACAATTAAACTCTCTATTTAATAGATTAGGCTCAACTCTACCTATATCAATAGTTTTAGGTGCATAGTATTTAAATCTTTTTCTTCTTATTACAGAGTGAACATTTAAAGATTTCATAAGCCTAATTATCTTTTTATGGTTCACAATTAAGCCGTAGGCTCTAAATAATCCTATCTTAATTCTTCTATAACCATAAACTTTCTTTGAATCGTTATATATTTTTAATATTTTATATTTTAAGTCTAAATCCTTGTCATTGACTATATTTGAATTAAGCCATTTATAATAACCACTTCTAGAAACTTTGCCTATTTTACATAAAGTACTTATATTATACTTACTTTTTAATTGATGTATAGTTCTAAATATATTAGATTTGCTAATCACTCCCTTTCTAGAATTAATAACTTTTTTAAAAATTCAACTTCTGCTTTTAACCTTTGATTTTCTTCTTCAAGTGAAAGCTGTCGCTTTCTAGGCCTACCTTTTTGTAACCCTCGAGTAATTCCTCTACGTTCTCTTAATCCATCTTCTCCGAATTCATTATACCTTTTTACCCATAAGAGAACTCTTTTATTAGAGCTTAAATTAAGTTCCTTTGCAATTGTAGTACTTCCAATGCCTTCTTCTAAATACATTTTTACAGCCTTAAATTTTATATCAAATGAATAACTCATATTTTTTCTATTATTTCTTTGCATAAAAATCACCCCTTAAAGTAGTATTTTACAAGTCTTTTTACTCGTGTCTACTTTAAGGGGTTCAGTTCAAGATAACCTCTTCTAAATTAAATGGATAGGTTTTATATATAAGTATAAATATATATTGATATTGATATTGATTATGATTATCTGTATACTTATAAGTTATAAGCTATCTCCATTAGAACATAGGAATAAGTAACTAAGTACTAATTTGATTTATTGTATTGCAAAATAATTAAATAATAGGCTAATATCTGGGTAAATAGTATTTAGTAATTAAAAATATAAATTGGAGAGTGGGTCGA
>JAXJTP010000178.1:0-1868 GCA_036309525.1 Acutalibacteraceae bacterium
ACATTCTACAATAATAAAGAAAGAGCCTATATCTAACAAATGATGTTGGATATAGGCTCTATTCTTAATATCTAAACCATACAAGACAGATGCAAACTATCTGAAGGATGATAATGGCTGGTATGCCATACTTAAATTTCTTATGCAGGGTCTTATGATGCCATACTTTTATACCGAGATAAGCACCTATGCTTCCACCAATTACAGCCAGCCCTAACAAACAGGCTTCTGGAGTACGCCATTTCCCTTTTTTAGCCTTAAGTTTGTCAATCCCATAGATTATAAATGTGATGAGATTGATGCCAAACAAGTAAAGAAAGATTGTAGTTGCCATCTTTAAAATAAGTAGCGTCTTTTTAAGTATGAGATCCAATCTATTTTATTCTCCACGTTCAGCTGCTCATCCATCAATTTGAATAATTCCTCATACGTCAATGGTTTGAATGACTTTCTGCCTTCTGGTGAAAGTAATTCTATGTAGCCCGGCATTGCATCAATGCTAAAGTGTACATTGGACTTAGGATATACAGTTATACTTGTAAAATGTTTAATATCTCCATTAAGTACCATTGAGGCACCAAGAATATGATTTCGCCAGAAGTAGTATATTGTTATGTATGGTTCTAATGACGCAATCTGCATTCGTAATAGTCTAACAGGAAATAATTGTTTCTGTAAATAGCAAAAGTTATTTTTAGCCATCAAGCTGAAAGCTAAAAACAACTTTGACCGATAAACTGTTTTGACTTAATTTTCTAACAACAAGAATCAAGCACAGTATGAACCATATGCTATCATGCACGAATCTAATTGAGTTCTCTATAAGGATATCTCTTACTTTTTGAAGTAATTTTTTCTTTTTCAAATTTCTTCAAAAAGCAGCAGGATTTCAACATTTCTATAAAGTAGATAGAATATGCTAATGCTTCAGAGTCGATATTTTAATCCAATAAAATATGAATTCGTTTCAATTTGGATATTTTTTTATCATCCATATTTAACTGAACTTGTTTTATAAATGTTTCTCTATTTTCCATTTTCTGATATAAATCAATTTTCCATTCTTCAATTGATTTCATAAATATACGATTAAATTCTTTTTCATTCCAATATTTCGTTTCATTTTCTATTTCTGCTTTTATTGTATTAATTAAATTTGCTCTACCAAAATGGAAAGCCAAAGCTAATTTGAGTTCAAACAAGCGATGCCAATCCACAGGGTTATGCTTGGTTATATGAGTAGATGAAAAAGAATTAATTAACTGGAATATATCATTTGCCCAAATATTCTCTTGCAAAATGAGACCAAATTGTTGATTTGCACATTCGGCAGCTGACTCAAATAAGTACTTATGCAATTGATACTTAATAAAAAATTGTCCCCCATCTTTATTGAATAATTCTACAAAAAAAACAGGAATACTAATTTTTCTTTTTTCTTGTACCCATAAAGGAAGGATTTCTAATATCAACCGATAAGTATCAGACATCACTTTATCTAATCTTAGCCCTATTAAAATTATATCAGCTTTGGCATATAAAGTAGAAGGCGTGTATTGAGACAAAATGGGAAACTGTTTTTTCCAATCGTTTACAATATTTTTAAACTCCATAATATTCACAGCATTTAATTATGGCCACTTCAATTTATAACTGAAGTGGCACTATTTTATATGCAAATATACTAATTATTATCAAACAAACCTTTGGCAGAATAAACATTAAGGTTTTATAACTTCAGATGGAAATCCCCATAACTCCCGATATTTTTGAAGTTGAGGAGTTGCATTCAATTGCATTGGAGTTTTATTAGGATATCCAAATTTCCAATCATATATTATTTTGTTTTTATTATCTAATACATCCAG
>JAXJTP010000179.1:0-24570 GCA_036309525.1 Acutalibacteraceae bacterium
ACAACCAATTTTGAAAAAATTGATTGTGTAAACCTGTAAGGGGTTTCACCCACGCAATCAATTCCTTCGGAATTGGTTACACCACCCACCAGCCTTTGAAAAGGCTGGACCTAAACTTCACGTTTTTCTCTATCAACGTTTATGCGTTAGCCCTACAAACCCAAATTTATCTACATATCTATCGGAGCTTTATTCTTGCTCATCTCAACTATTATCATAAAGCCAAAACACAAAAACAAGCATTCAGCAAGGCACTATTAAAAAGACAAGTGTCTGCTGAATGCTTTATTTTGTTTCGAATTGTTTTTACTTTTATATAGCAGGACTTTAAATATATAACTCTTGCATAGTTGTCACAGAATATCTGTGAACAATATCAAAAAGCTCAGATATAAAAATCCTTCGTTTGATAATAACTATTCTACATACTTATTTGTGTCTGTTATAAAACACCATACAAGCCTTTTTTAGTATTCTTCTTGTAAATGGTGAATAGCACCACACGTATGAATATAGCCTGTACATAGAATTATTTGTTTTATATACCTTTCCTTTTCTTGAAAACTCTGTCATCTTTCCGATAAGCTGTTGCTCTCTTACCTTTTCGATTACCAAATCATTATCGCCAGAAAAGTAATAAACTCCATCTTTAATACTAAGTATTCTATGCAAAACAAGCTGACCATCTGCTCTTTCAAATAGTGCTACATCATACTTTTTATATTCATCAGCTTTTTCGATGTAAACACTATCTCTATGATTATAAAGCAAAGGGTACATACTACTGCCGTGAACAGTTGCACAATAATAGCCGTATGTATTTACAAGCTCACGTGGACTACTCATCAAGCATCCCCGCTTCTCGTACCTTCATAAGAAAAACATCAAAGTCAGCCTTTGCCGTAGCTTGGTCAACATCATATTTATCGGTTAATCTATCAATAACCTCATCATATGACATCTCATTCTGCAAAAGATTAAAAACAAATGCACCACTTGCATTCATCGTAATCAAAACATTGCTACTATCGGCACTATCATTTACAGTGACAGCAAAAAATTTGTCAGAGAAATTTCTTACCACAAATTCTGATTTCAGTTTCATAACGTCCTCCGATAAAACACTGTAACAAGACCTAACGTCATAAAAGCTAATTATCTATTATTCAAAGTCGTCCCAATCAACAAATCCGTTGTCGTGATCATCATCTAAATTTGATGATGTAGTTATTACATCATCCATATTAAGAACAGAAATATCGATTGATATTTTTTCGTATGTCTCTTTCATAAATCCTCCTATAATTATAAATATGTTTTTATGGTTTAACTATTTGATTATAATAACCGTCATCGTCAACAACTGGCTTTGTAGGAGTTACATTATCTGCTGGGAAACGGTCGATAAGATTTACAATGTAACGCATAATATGTATTGAATCTACAACGTTGACTTTTTTATCACCGTTAACATCTGCCCTGCTTACAAAGTTCTTATCTCCGGTATAGCTTCCTACAACATAGCTCTGTATACGAATTACATCTATAAGATTTACAGAGCCATCATTGTTAGCATCTCCAAGCTTATTTGTTTCTACAGCTGTTGCACAAATAGAGGAGCTTAACGTAATCAAAATAGCTAAAAATACAGGTAAAAATTTTTTCATAGTATCACACCTCATTCAAATTCAGAAAAGTCAATTTCAGCCTCATGAGTTTCGTCAGGTATGTTATTTTCATCTGACTTTTGGTCATCGCTTTGGGTAACCTGACCTACTGTGCTATCAATCTGACTTTCTTGAGTAGCTGTTGTTGGTTCTTCGTTTTTATTTTCGTGGTTGCAACCACAAAGGATTGCAACCATAAAAATAATTGTTGTTATTACTAATAATAATCTTTTCATCATATCAACCATTCATTAATGACTTTGCTAATTCAAAGCTTGCACTACAACCGTGGTAAGTATTTGTACCTGTGTAATTGTTATAGTGTGTTCTGAATAGTCCGTTAGCGTCTGTATAACGAATATAAGAACGAGCTACAATAGCTTGTGACTGTGCCTGCTCAAGTGCGTCATCCTCTAGGTTTTTGAATGTTACAACAGCTGTGTAAAGTCTGTAATCCTTACCGTTAAAGTGGTCAGGTACACCAGAGCATTTTAGATTCTGAATATACTTATATTCAGTTGTTGTGTTTTTACCGTTTACATTAGCACCCTTATATTCCAGCTTATAGCCATCTTTGCCAGTTGCATATTTCTGTGCAGTTGCTGTTTTAGCAAGTGCATAGCCATATTCTGCACCATTTGCATTATTAGGGCTTAGAATATTAATCTGGCTGTAAACATCCTCGCTTAGTACTGTAACAAAACGTAAGCCTGTACCCTGTTCGCCATAATGGTCGTTATTTTCATCTAAAATGTCACGGATTTGAACACCTAAAAGGTCGTAGCCTGGATATATACCAGAATTGTCGTAAAGCTTTGTATCATTCTCGTCCTTTTCTACATCCTCAACTAAAATCCAGTGAGCATATACATCAGCTGGACCAGTATACAGCTCTTTCCAGTTGATAGGTCTTGTATCATTATCATTATCCTCATCAAGATACCAGCCCTTGAACACATAATTATTATGAGTATAATATTCAAACTCTGGAATAGCGTAGAAAGAATCTAATGAACCATCAGGATGTAGGTTGAAGTTATTTTCACCAGTTACCTCTACACCATTTGGATAGTAGGTTCTGAATACATCATAATCAATATCTTTATTATTTGCATGGAAAATAACCTTAAATGACCATTTAGCAGTAACTGTAACATCTTCGTGTACAGAAGCATCAATCTCTGTTACCTTATTACCATTTTCATCGTACCAGCCTAAGAAATCATAGCCCTCACGAGTTGGAATAACATCAGAAATATCAGTATCATAGCTCCAAACATGATCAGTGTTATGAACAATCTTACCATCTATCTCTTCAGCATAGTCATCCATATTTTCCATATAATCCTCTTCTGTTTCATTGAAACCAGGATCGAATGTAACTGTATATGTCTTTGGTAGAAGCTCAATTGTAAGAAGCTGTGTCTGGTGCTCAGGTGTAAGACCCTCTACTGGAGTGTAACTAGCACTTCCGTTATAATTTACATAGAATGGTGCATCATCTGAGTTGTATGTAGCTTCGTCACCGTTAATAGTGTAGTTCTGTAAAAGTACACCATAATCGTAAAAAGTTTGTCCATCTGGCATTGTACGCCATACTTCATGTGAATTTTTGCCTGTTGCTGTTGAAGCATTAATTTCAGTTTCCTGACCAATCTCAGTGTTATCCTTAACCATCTGAGTTATAACAGGCCAATCCTGTGGGTTGTTACCACTTTGTTTATCGTCGCAAAGCACTAAAACATCAGTTGTACTTGGACGATAGCCCTCACCGATTTTTGTAGCATATACTTCATAATGTAGTTCAAATTCAGAAGGTGTAAACTCCATAAATGCATTTACATCTGCAACAAGAGGATCCACATCACCAAAGTTAGCATTATAGCTATCCTTCTCTGTTTCGTGGAAGTAATACTCTTCATAATTTGAAACTTTATTTGTATCTATGCTATCAGGCTCGTTCTGATACTTAACATCATAGTTAGGATTCTGAATAAAAATTCTGTAGCTATAACCATCGTCTGGTATAGATGTAAAGCAGTAATTACCAGTACCAATAGGTTTATCAATTCCTGTCATTTCTTGATCGTTGTATGAAATATCAATTTTTTGTGTTGAAACTGTTTCAGTGTATCCGTTAGGAAGAATTTTCTGAAGGCAAACCTCAACTTCATATGCACGAGCAGCTTTGTTGATTACACGTATTTCATCTTGGTTGTCATCTAAGTGATAGTATCCAGCAATAGAAACAACACCCTGAACTGTAAGTGGAGCTCTCCATTTTGCTCTGATTGTTATATCATCGTAAAGCTCATTATAGCTTGTTATCTCTTGGTCTGTAATCTTGCCATCTTCAACAAGATACCAGCCTTCAAATATATAACCGCCATCTTTTTTTACCTCATAGTCATCAAGGTCTGGAACTACAACCTGTTTCTCAACTGTTTTAGGACAAATTGTACCATCAGGGAAAGTACCACCACTTGGCTGAATTGTAACTCTATGAGTATTTACAGTAATAACTGCTTTTATAATACCCTGCTGACCACTCTCAGTAATGCAAGCACCTATCAGAGGAGTACCTCCATCTGGTTTATAACCATTTGATGCTTCAATTTCTGCGTGGTAACGCTGGCTGGCTGTGCAATATGCTGTATGCTTTTCTTCAATGTGAGAATTTTCAAACTCTGTGCCATCCTTAGCAGGAAGAATTGTTCCATCTGGCAATACATAAGAAACAATCTCTATACGATAAGCATACCTTTCACCGTCTGCTGTCTGACACCATACAGGATAAAAGCCTTCACCCTTACCACCTTCATCAAGTGGTACTGTAATAAATGCATCCCTATGCTGTGTGATAGTTGTCCAATCAAATACTTCTTCATCATCAAATGGATCATCATACCAGCAATTAACCTTTACATGAACAGCAACAGGTAGCATTTCGTATGGAAGCTTCTTAGACTCTCTATCCAATTCTACACTGAATACAAAGTCAAAATTATTTGGTGCATAGCGTAGCTTTGCGTTAACAATAATATTACCAGCTTCATCTACACTTGTGCTTACCTCGTAAAGCTCATATTCTGATTTTGCAATTTCAACAGTATAGTCACTGCCTGCAAGAACATTCTTGGCTACTGGTGATATAGCTCTGTAAACAGTTGTATCATCTTTATATGTTACTGAATAACCATTTACAGTAAAATCACTTTTTCCATCCCAAACAATATTTCTGGTAGCTAAGTCAACATAGTTATCTGTGCCATTTACCTTTGTCATCAGATCATAGCTAACATTATGCATATCGCTATCATTTGCAATACCACCATTTTCCCCTTCTTCTTTGTGTTCAATAGTGATATTAACATAAACATCAGCACTCTCTCCCCACTGTGCTGTAAGAACATAAGGAGTAGAAATTTTTTGTGTTAGCAGAGCTCCCTTATTATATATTGTGCCATTCTGATCCTTCCAGCCTTTGAAGATATAGCCTTCCTTTTTAGGCACGTTATTGCTTACTATTACAGAAGAATCTGCAACATAGTACTCTTTTTCAAACTCTTTGTCACCATCGTTATATGTAACTGAATTATAGAAAAGATACCTTGTATAATCAGTATTCTCTATTACTAAAAGCTGATCATCAATTTTTGTTGACTCGTTTGCTGTATAGTAAAGATTGTATGATCCAGTATTAAGAATATTTGTATATGTACCTGTTGTACCCTCTTTTTTATTAAGCTCTATAAACTCTGTACCATCTACACTCTTAGCATAAATTGTAGAGTACCCTGAAACATCCTCAAGGTTTACCTTTGTACCTGTTGCTGTGTGTGTAGCAGAGTCATATGTAGCATCCAGATAAACCTCAACATTAGCATTAGCTTTATAAATAGGCTTTGTAGTGCCATACTCATAAGCATATGTATAGCGAGTTTTATTTTCGTTATCCTTATATTCAGCTCTTACCTCTACCATATACTGAGTATCAGGTGTAAGTCCATCAAAAAGAATTGTACCGTCCTCTTGCTTTACACCCTCTCTACCTTCTATAAAGTAGCGACAACGAGAATCCAGATTATCCTTAAGAGTTAGAGTATATGATGTTGTAACTATTGTAGGCTTTTTAAACACATATACAGCTGTTGTAGCAGTAGCTTCTGTATATTCGTGAAAACCACAAGCATTCTTCTCAACAGTAATATTTATCTTAGCATCACCATTTGAATCAGAGCTTGTACCTGCCTTTAAACCAGAAATGTAGTAATCGCCATTCTGTGTTAACTTAATATAATCATTACCACTTACAATTTCACCAGCTGTAACTGCACTTTCATCACAGTTAATATGAACAATAGAAGCTTCACCAAGTAGGTCTTTTACTTTTTGGGTTTCACCTTCAAATAAACCTATTGTAGCATTAGCAAGATCCTCCTGAAGATCGTAATCGATAAAGCCAGTGTTTTTAACGGTATCTACAAATTCAATAGTACCACTGTGTGAGTCAGTAGCTACTATGCTTCCATTAGCGTCATATACAGTTACTGTAATAGCACCGATATACGCCGCATTAAAGCCCATAGCAGAAGAGCCTGTGCCTGAAGTATTAGAACCATACACAGAAGCCCAGCGATAGCCTTTACCTGTAAAGCTGTCTTTGTATGAACGGCCCTGCATATCAGGACTGGAAGAAATTCTTTTGTTGTAAATCTCTACCTCGTTATCTGTATTATTAGCATAATCCATATTATGTGAGTTATACACATACAGATACGTACTCAGATTATTCTCCCATTTGTAGGTAAGCTCCTGAGCATTACCATCATATCCTGTTAATCTGGCTTCTAAAAGCTCAGAAGAACGAAGATCTTCCTGTGCACCACGCATAAAGCTGACAATCTCAACAGCAGGCGTAGCATTTGATGTTGCTTTTGGTGTAGCTGTATCAACTGCAGTAGCTGTTAAATTAACACTGAACAGCGAAAGCAATGTGCAAACTACAAGCCACACACTCAATAGCTTTTTTATTTTGCGTTTCATTAATATTCAACCTCCTTAATATTTTGTAGCATTGCATCAATAATAAGCATAAAAAGATACAACACCACATTTTTAATATAATTATATAGCTTTTGCATAAGAACGGCTTTACACAAAATCTAATATAAACCTAATTTTTGGGCACTACTCTATACAGAATAGTACACAGATTTTTTCACCATAGCTATATTTCTCATATAACAGCATTACAGCCCTTCTAATCAGGCTATTTTTACCTAGGTGATTTATTTTATAAATAAGCACCAAACTATTATATCTCTCTAATTTTATTATATCACACTTTATTTCATTTTCAACAACTTCTTACACAGTGAACGCTAGTTAACTAAAAGCCATAAAGTATAAATACTTAGCTCATACAATATAGTATAAAAAACAACACAGCAAATTCAGCTACTGTGTTGCTTTTACTTTTTATATTTTGTTTTATAATCTGAAATCAGGTTGTATCTGCTATTTTTCTGAATATTTTACATTTTCTATATATGCACATTTGCTCCATTGGAATAGAACGCAATTACTATTTTATCTGAATAAATCTACAATAATAATGCTTATACTCAACTCTATTAAAAAGTAGATTTATTTACAGCATATTTTACACCAAGCTTCATACTGTGTTCACGTAAGGCAACAGACTTTATATTTATTGTGTTTATCGCTGTGCATAAATCAAAATTTTATCTTAGTTAATTAAATAATCATTTAAACCAAGGTATACATCTGTTTACTCTTTTACAGTATTCTACATACTCGTCACCATACAAAGCCTTAAGCCATTTTTCTTCAGATAGCTTTAAAACTATTGTCATAAATACCCAGCAAATAACAGGTACTACAAACAAAGCCACATTATTTGTAATACACACCACACCAGTACAAGCAAACAAAAAACCACTATACACAGGATTTCTGACAATGCTGTATACGCCGGTTGTAACTAGCTTATTTTGAGCTACCTTGTCAAACAGTTTTGCTTTGTAATGTGCACCATAAAACAAATAGCAACCCAGTGCAACAAAACAAGCTCCTATAATTTTAAGTGGAATATTCAAAAATTCAATTTTACCAAAGTCAAAATATCCCAAGCTGGATAATACAACACCTATTACTGTAATTACAACTTGAAATCCTCCAATAAAAGGTCCTACTCCATAAAATGGTAAATGCTCTCTTTTCTTCATAGCTTAATTCCTCCAAATTATTTTTCTGCGTTAAGATTTACATTGACTTTATTAATCTCTTCTTGTACAATGTATTTATTACAGAACATATTGTTCGACTATTATAATAATATCAAAGCTATAAAAATACAACATACTATTTTTGCTTTCTATTACTTACCGAACATTTTTTTAATATTTGTATGGAGATTTTAATATGGACAGAAGACAAAGAAAAACAAGAGAAGCAATATTTTCAGCCTTTACCGAGCTTTTATCTGAAAAAGGCTTTAACCAGATTACAGTGTCAGACATAATAAATAGAGCTGATATAGGCAGAGCTACATTTTATGCACATTTTGAAACAAAGGATTTTTTATTAAAGGAGCTTTGCGAGGAACTGTTTTGTCATATTTTTGACTCATCAACCGACAGCGACCACGAGCACAGACATATATTCAACTGCAATGCACCCGACTCAGTATTCAAGCATTTGTTTGAGCATTTATACAAAAATGACAATCAGATACTTGAGCTGTTATCCTCTGAGAATAACGAGCTATTTCTAAGATACTTTAAAACTAATTTACTGCAATTAGTCGAAAGCCAGCTTGACACCTTCAGCAATAAAAACGCTTCAATACTTCCAAAAAGCTTTTACATCAATCATATAGCCTCTACCTTTGTTGAAACAGCACGATGGTGGATAGAGAACAAATTAGAGCAAACTCCACAGGAAATCACAGAATATTTTCTTGCCGTTGTTGGTAGCTGATTGCTTCGTAGGGTTAAGGCTGTACGTTAATTATTTTCACATTAAAACATAAAAAGCAGGGGCATTAGCTATTTCATACCTGATATTAAAGACCGTTTAAAATTGATAGAGAATTTTAAACGGTCTTTAGTATTATAAATATAAGGCCATTACATAATCATCCATAAAAAAGCCATTGCCTATATCTGCCTTTTGTTCTTTTTCGATTTCAAAACCAAAATGCTTATAAATATCTATTGTATGGTAATTATACCTGTTTACTGTAAGCATAATTCTACCCTTGCTATTATTACAGGCTATATTTTTTATATACTCAAGCATTTGTGATGATATACCCTTACCTCTGAAATCCTTTTTAAGATAAAGCTTACTTAAAAACAAGCTATCGCTTTGTAGCTGTATGCCAAAATATCCTGCAATTTCATCATTATATATAACAAAGTAGTATTCATACCCATTTTCAAGCTGATTTGTTATACCCTGCACAGATTGAAATTTGTCAACCATATATTCAACCTGCTGTAAGCCTATAATAGGTGTAAAATACTCGTGCCATATCTCATTTGCAACCTCTGCAAGTGCTTTTATACTCTCTTTTTCTACTCTTTTTATGATTATTTCACTCAAAATATTACCCTCTTTAGCATTACGCAAAAAAGCAGTTACTACAAAGTAACTGCTTTTTATATTTTTAATTACTATCAAACAAATCAGTCTTCTTTATCTGTGTTGCTTGTTGTAGGAACCTGTGTTTTTACAGGCTGAGCTGGTCTTTGGCTTGCCTTTATGTTCTGTCTTGTTTTCTTTATCTCATTAACCTGTGCTGTAAGCATTTCGTCTGCCTGTCTTAGCATTTCGTCAACATAGCCGTTAGCAGCCTTACGCATATCTCTTGACTTTAGCTTAGCGTCTGTGATAATCTCATTAGCCTCTGCCTGAGCCTGTCTTACGATTTCGCTCTGTGTTACTAGAGACTTTTTCTTATCCTCTGCTGAACGGATAATGCTCTCTGCCTCTGCCTTAGCGTCTGCAATAATCTTCTGTCTGTCAGCAACAATAGCCTTTGCCTGACGAACCTCCTGAGGTAGTGTATCTTCGATGTCATCTAAAAGCTCTTTTAGATTCTCTACATCAATAACACTTTTACCACCTGAAAGTGGTAAAACCTTTGCGTCCTCAATAGTTTCTCTTAGCTCTAACAATAAATCTTCTACTTTCATCTTAACCATCCTTTTTCTTTAACTCTCAAATTTAAACACTAACCCGAAAACACAGGCTAAACATTAAACATTTTTTGACAGTCTTTTTTTAATTTCATCGTGAATACACTCTGGAACAAAATTTGTAATATCACCATTAAGCGTTGCTACCTGCTTTACAATACTCGAGCTTAAATATGTATATTCTGCCCTAGAGGTTAAAAACACGGTTTCAAGATCAGGGTTAAGGCTTTTGTTTGTTAATGACATCTGAAATTCATATTCAAAGTCAGACATAGCTCTTAATCCCTTAACAACAGCTGTTGCACCTGTTTGTCTGGCATAGTCGGCCAGCAAACCGTCAAAGCTTCTTATTTCTATATTGTCATAACCTGACAAAGCCTTTTCTAAAAGTGCTGTACGCTCTTCAATAGTAAAGCTTGGCTGTTTAGACGAATTCACAAGAACAGCCACAATAACCTTATCAAACATACTGGCAGCTCGTGTTATTATATCAACGTGCCCTAGTGTAACAGGGTCGAAGCTACCAGGACAAATTACTGTTCTTTCCATCAGTCAGTCACATCCTCATATCGGTATGTACTCACTACAATTTTACCATAACGATAATTTCTGTCAAGTACAAAACCGTGAATTTTTTCAGGTATTTCTTCATTTGAAGGTCTTTCGCAGATAATTATACCAGATTTTTTCATTTGAAGTGCTGTAAGTGGTAATGCCTTTTGTAAAATACCTGTACCATATGGTGGATCCAAAAACGCTAAATCAAATTTTTCAGCCTGCTCACGAGCAATAAAAGCAAGTGAATCTGTGTTAAGCACCTTTGCTTTGTCTGTTAAGCCTGTATTGCTAAGATTTGCCTTTATTACAGAGATTGACTCTCTGCGATTATCAACAAAAACAGCATTTTTAGCACCACGACTTAAAGCCTCTATTCCCATTTGACCACAGCCAGCAAACAAATCAAGAAAAGCTCTGCCTTCAACATCAAATTGAATTATATTGAATACTGATTCCTTTACCTTTTCTGTAGTTGGTCTTACATCCTGACCCTCCAAGGTTTTTAGTCTTTTACCTCTGGCAATGCCAGTAATAACTCTCATAATACACCCACTTTCATTTTCATAAGATATATTATCCCTTATATTAAATAAATTGTCAACCACAATTGCTCCAACATTATATACACAATATGGCAAAATTTAGTAAAATTAATTACTATGAAAATAATTAAATACTGTTCTTGCCACTACTGCATTCATTGTTGGAGCCTGCTCAAGCTCTGTCAGGTCTGCTTCTTTTATATTCGAAATAGTGCCAAAATGCTTTAAAAGTGCCTTTGCACGCTTTTCTCCTATTCCGTCTATCTCAGTTAAAGAGCTTTTAAAGGCTGTATTTTTTCTTTTTTGTCTGTGGTAGCCTATAGCAAATCTATGAACCTCCTCCTGAATATTCGAAACAAGAGTAAATACATTTCTTTTATTCGCTATTGCAATTTCATTGCCACTGTCTGTAATCGCTCGTGTACGGTGCTTGTTATCCTTTACCATACCAAAGGTAGGTATATCATAGCCCTTTGCATACATAACAGCCTTTACAGCGTTTACCTGACCCTTACCACCGTCAAGCAGAATAAGGTCTGGCAATCTGCCAAAGCCTACACCCTCTTTTTTATGCTTTTCGTACTCGTTAAGTCGTCGCTCTATAACCTCTGCCATCGAGCCATAATCGTCCTGACCCAAAAAGCTTTTAATTTCAAACTTTCTGTACGCACTTTTTAATGGCTTACCGTCTTCAAATACTACCATACCACATACATTTGCTGTACCATTCTGATTAGAAATATCATAGGACTCTATATAGCGTGGTAGCTTTTGCAATCCTAAAAGCTCACCAAGCATATTAAGTGCTATTGTATCCTTACCAACATTACCTCTTAAATGAGCAAGATGTTCAGCTGCATTATTTTTGCACATTTCAACAAGCTTTAGCTGTTCACCCTTTTGTGGCTTTACTATGCTAACCTTTTTACCTAGCTTTTCAGTAAGCCATTGCTGTAATAGCTCTATGTCGTTTACATCTCCATCTATTGTAATACGTGGTGGCACTGTATCTCTTGAATAATAGTAGCCCATTATAAATTCGCTTCTTGCCTGAGGCAGATCGTCTATATCGTAGATTACAAAATGCTCTCTGTCGTATAACGAACCATTTCTGAATTTGAATATTTCAAAGCAACCTCTTGGGCCCTCTGTTACTACTGCAATAACGTCCTGCTCCTCTACCCTTGAGGACACAACCTTCTGGCTATCTGCCATTCTCTTTACAGCACTTATTCTGTCTCTTATTCTGGCTGCTCGTTCAAATTCAAGGTTTTCGGCTGCTTCATTCATTTCCTCTGTCATTCTTTTAAGGTCTACTGTACTACCTCCCTTTAAAAAAGCCACTGCCTCCTGAATATTCTCTTTATAATCCTTATATTTTATTTTACCAGCACAGGGTGCATTACATAGCTTTATATGGTAGTTAAGGCATGGTCTGCTTTTGCCTATATCCTGTGGGAATTTCTTGCCACAGGTTGGCAATTTAAAAAGCTTTACAGCCTGATCAACTGCATTTTTAACATAGTAGCCACTCATATAAGGGCCTATATATTCTGCTCCGTCATCTTCAACCTGCTTTACAGCCTTTATTCTTTGCCATTGCTCATTTGTTACCTTAATATAGCTATAGCCCTTATCATCCTTAAGCAAAATATTATAGCGTGGCGAATGCTGTTTTATAAGGCTACATTCAAGCACTAAAGCCTCAAATTCGCTATCAGTTACAATATAATCAAAGGTATCAACATTTTCTACCATTTTGATAACCTTAGGTGAATGATTAGTATGCGAACCAAAATACTGGCTTACACGGTTTTTTAAAGCCTTAGCCTTACCAATGTATATTATTTTTTTGCTTTTATCTCGCATTATATACACACCCGGAGAAAGTGGCAACGATAATGCTTTTTCTCTTAGCTTCTTTATTTTATCCTCCATTTTGGTTCTCCTTTCTGTAAATAATATTTTACAAATTACAGCTTAGCAAAATGTTACCTCTTCCTTTTTCGCTGGTCTTATAGTACACTCGTCAAGCTGTACAATATAAGCACTTGCTTTCATATCATCCAGCTTTTCGTCAAATCCATCTGCATTTTGTGTTTTTACAAGCTTACCTCTGACTGGAACTAGCAAATTCAGATTATCCCTGGATGGCATATATTCCTCATACAATATTTTTATTTCTTTAACCCTACCCTCTAGCATAAACAGGCTATTCCATTCAGAGCTATGTGCCTCGTAGCAATAATCAATTTCCCCTATATCAACAGCTGTATTCAATAAATCTACTTTACATACAAGCCATTTTATTCTATCACCCTCTGCAAATGGTATTCCACAGCACCTCATTTGCCATGCTTCATACAAAACAGCATATTTTCTCATAAAATAACCTCATTAAATCTATAATTCTCTATATCATTATCAGAAAAGGGTCGTTGTATTTAACGACCCTTTTTAATCAATTAATCAATATAGCTAAGCAAATGACCATAATATTCGTCTGTATTATCGTCGTAGCCGTCACGGTCTTCGTCTACAAAATCGTCTGGAATACCGTCATTGTCCTCGTCGATAAAGTCAGTTGCCCCCTCTACTGCCTGAGTTTCAGCCTGAGTAGGAGCCTCTGTTGGTGCCTGTGTTGGTGCCTGAGTAGGAGCCTCTGTTGGTTCTTCTGTTGGGGCCTCTGTTGGGGCCTCGGTAGGAGCCTCTGTTGGTGCCTCTGTTAGTGCCTCTGTTAAAGCCTCAGTAACAGGCTGTGTAACAACAGGAATTGTAATCTGCTCTTGCTCTACAGCAGTAGGAGCTTCTGTAGGATTATTATTCTGTGGCTCATTTGTATCCTTCATTGCTGATACAACAAACCACGCAATACCACCAAGAATTATTGCAAGAATAATTACAAGTGTAATTATAACAGGCTTTTGTGATTTAACCTCTGGCTCATAATCATCTGCTTCAATATCAAATTTGTCGTCATATGTAGCAAGGTTTTCCTCTGAGTTTGATGAAATATCCTCAAGCTCATCATCCTTACTATTCTGATTTGAATTTTTAGCCATTTCTTTTTCTATGTCTTTTGAATACTCTTTGAATAGCTGAGAATAGCTAGAGTCAAACTGTGACTCATACTGCTGAGCCTGAGTAGCTCTGTCGATGATTCTATCTGTTTCTTCATCTGTATCCATATCAAAGTTGTCGCCAAACTGAGAAGCATATCTTTCTGCCTGCTCTCGTCTGCTTGCCTGTAAATCATCTGATGGATAACCACATACAGGACAGAATCTCTCGTTTGAGTATTCATTTCCACATTTACCACATTTCATTTATATTAACCTCCTTGTTCGTTAAATAAACAAATATAATTTATTTTTTAGCAGTAATTTTCTTTTCTGTGCCGTTTAATAAACGTTGGATATTACTCTTGTGCTTTATTATAACACATAATCCAATAAACAATGTAAACAAACTTGAAACTATTACATAAAACATTGAATGTACATTTTCTGTTCCAAGTGAAGGGCGATAATCAACAAAATACAAAAACAGGAATGTTGCTATTGGATATAATCCTGCACAGGTTAATGAGCTTAAAGAAATAATTTTTGAGCAGATAAATACTGTTGCAAAAATTGCAAGCATTACAAGGAAAATTCTCCAATCAGCTACTGCCATTAACGCAGCTGTTGTTACTACACCCTTACCACCCTTAAAGCCGAAGAAAACTGGGAACATATGACCAGCTATACAGCACAAGCCTGCAAGGTATTTACCATAGGCTGAAAATTCCTCTGCCTGTATATTGTTACTTGAAACAATAGTAGAAAATAGAAATCCACCTATCAGCACAGCAATTATACCCTTTAAAAAGTCGAATACAATAGTAAACACAGCAGGGCCCTTACCTACTGAACGCAAAACATTTGTAAAGCCTGCGTTACCACTGCCCATTTCTCTTATATCCTTTTTCTTATCTACGATTTTAGTTATGATAATTGCAAAATTTATACTTCCTAGCAAATAAGCAACAACTGCTGTTAAAATTATCTGCCACCAACCATTAGTTAAAAAATTAATAATATTATTCATAGTACCTCCAGATATTATTTATCTCCACGTTCACGAATTACAAAGCGAATAGGCGTACCCTCTAATCCAAAGGTATCTCTTATTCTGTTTTCAAGATACCTCTGATATGAGAAGTGGAAAAGCTCTGCTGAGTTTACAAAGCAAACAAATGTAGGTGGCTTTGTACTAGCCTGAGTCATATAGAAAATCTTTAGTCTTCTACCCTTATCAGTAGGTGGCTGAACTCTTGCAGTAGCCTGTGCAAGCACGTCGTTAAGAGTACCTGTTTTAATTCTCATTGAATTTGAGTTTGCAACAGCCTTAATCATTTCAAAAAGCTTGTCTAGTCTTTGACCTGTTTTTGCAGAAATAAATACCATAGGTGCATAGGACATAAACGCAAAATCCTTTTCAAGGTCTTTCTTGTAGGTGTTCATTGTTGTACCGTCTTTTTCTATTGCGTCCCACTTATTTACTGCGATAATACAAGCCTTGCCTGCGTCGTGTGCTAAGCCTGCAACCTTTGAGTCCTGCTCTGTAAAGCCCTCGGTAGCATCTATCATAATAACGCAAACATCACTACGCTCTATTGCCATTTTTGCTCGGATAATACTGTACTTTTCAATAGCATCATCTATCTTTTTCTTCTTACGCATACCAGCTGTATCTGTAAATTTAAATGTACCAAATTCATTCTCAACAGTGGTATCAATAGAATCTCTTGTAGTACCTGCTATGTTAGATACTATACATCTTTCCTCGCCGGTAATTCTATTTATAAGTGAGCTTTTACCCACATTAGGCTTACCTATAACAGCAACGCTTATAATCTCACCGTCATCGTCCTCCCACGCACTTTCAGGGATATGCTCAAATACAGCCTCCAGCAAATCACCTGTACCGTGACCATGCACAGAAGAAACCTGAATAGGCTCACCTATTCCAAGGTTGTAAAACTCGTAAAACTCTGGCTCTGGCTCACCGATTTTATCACACTTGTTAACACATAAAACTATAGGTCTGCCACTTTTCTGAAGCATTGTAGCAACCTCAATATCAGTTGTTACCAAACCACTTTTAAGGTCTGTTACAAGTATAATAACATCAGCTGCGTCTATTGCAAGCTCTGCCTGTCTACGCATTTGCTTTAGAATAATATCATTAGAATAAGGCTCTATACCACCTGTATCTATAATATCTGCTGTTTTATCCAGCCATTCCACCTTACCGAAAATTCTGTCACGAGTTACACCTGGAGTGTCATCAACTATTGAAATTCTCTCTCCTACAAGCTTATTAAATAATGTAGACTTGCCAACATTTGGTCTGCCCACAATAGCAATAACTGGTCGTGCCATAATTTTTACCTCCTTATTAATTTATATCTATATACTTTAACAGTATTATATTTTCTATTATTAATTATATAATTTATCTTAATATCTCACAAAGCAATGCTTCACCACTATTTGCAACAGGAATAACAGGCAGATTAAGCCTTTCTCTTACCTCGTCAATAGAAACATCATCAAGGAATATATCCCCTTCATTCCTTAGCATAACCTGAGGTATAAGTAGCTTATCTCCTAAGTCCCTGTCAGCTAATTGCTTTAATAAATCCTGACCTGTTACCAAGCCCGATACATCAACGCCACCACCAAAGAAGTCATTCTTTATTCCTATAACATTAATTTTAATATTAGAAAACTTCTCAGTTACACTATTCATAAGTGTCTGCATAAATTCTGCAACACCAGTGCCACAGGCAATGGTTACATTCTTATTTATATCAGAAGGCTCTTCGTCCTCAAGTGCATATAAAAGCTCATCTCTTAACAGAGAAAGCAAGCCTACACCATTATCAAGCTGGTCAAAATCCTCGTAATAGTCGGCTTCTGGAATTTCTCTGCCTGCCTTTAAGAAAAACTCATCAGAGGCATATACAATTCTGTTGCCATACTTCGCCTTGAATTTATCACCATAGCTTTCAATCAAATCAAGAGTTTGAGTTGCAGTTTCCTTAGTATATTCAACCAGAGGATACAAGCCCTCACGATATGCAGTAAGACCAACAGGCACTACTGCTATACATTCCACAGAAGGATATAAGGCAACCAAATCTGTAAGAGTACGCTCAAGCTCTTTTCCGTCGTTAATATCTGGGCAGGCTACAATCTGACAGTTTATTTTTA
The DNA here is from genome assembly GCA_036309525.1 of Acutalibacteraceae bacterium. Classification (GTDB taxonomy): domain Bacteria; phylum Bacillota; class Clostridia; order Oscillospirales; family Acutalibacteraceae; genus CAG-964. Next base: position 17,256 of record JAXJTP010000179.1, read on the forward strand.
TACCAGCCTCTGCAAATTTAGGCAGAACACTAAGCACCTCTCCTGCAAAACGATTATTCATCATTTTAACACGCAAATCAGGATTTGTAGTATGAACTGATACATTTATAGGACTGATATGCATTTTTATAATTCTGTCTATTTCGTGCTGTGTAAGATTTGTAAGTGTAACATAATTTCCAAAAAGGAATGAAAGACGTGAATCGTCATCCTTAAAATACAGACTTTTTCTCATACCCTTAGGAAGCTGGTCGATAAAGCAGAATATACACTTATTACGGCAGGAATGCTGTTTATCCATAAGGTAGGTTTCAAACTCCAGCCCTATTTCCTCATATTCGCCCTTGCGTATATGCACATTACGAACATTACCAGATATGTCCTCAATTTCAAGCTCTACCTCTCGTGAGGTCTGATAAAACCTGTAATCAAGCACATCAACAATTATATTACCGTTTATTGTAAGTAGCTTTTCATTAGGCAGTATACCAGCCTTAAAAGCACGGCTTTTTTCATTTACAGATGAAATTACAACAGCCATCTTCAATCTCCTTTAATAGATATACAAATCAATTTATTATAACACAAACATTCATCTTATTCCATATAAAAACGAAAAAAAGAGGAGGATAAATATCCTCCTCTGAAAAATCAGTTAATTACTCTTCGATTGTTATAACCTGTCTGCCGTTGTAAACACCACAAGCCTTGCAAACTCTGTGAGGTGTCTTATACTCGCCACAGTTAGGGCACTTTACTAGAGCTGGAGCGTCCATTTTCCAAACTGTTGATCTTCTCTTGTTCTTTCTAGCGTGAGATGTCTTTCTCTTTGGTACTGCCATTTTTTACCTCTCCTTGTTTTGTAAATATTATTTAATCCTCTTGTTGTAAAAGCTGTTTCAGAACCTCTAATCGAGGGTCTGTATTGTGAGTGCTACAACCACAAGCTGTTTCGTTGAGGTTTGCACCACATTTTGGGCAAAGCCCTTTACAAGAATCACTGCATAAATGCTTTGAAGGTAGCTCTAATAAAATATCAGTCACTACAAGCTCATCAACATCTATTGTGTGATCAGGAGTTTCGATGTAATCGTCATTTTGGTCACCGCTTAGGGATGTAACCAAATTATGCTCAAACCTATAGTTTATGCTTTTGGTTACGTCGGCACCGCAACGATCGCAAGGCTTTTGGTAGTTAAAGCTAGTTGCCAGAGAAAGCTTAACTAACCCTGCTCGATTTTCTGCCTGTATATCAACCTTTACAGGTGACACAAACGGAGCATAGCCGTCTGTATTTATATCAGTCATACTCAAAGAATAATCCTGATGCAGAGTTGAGCCCTCGTTTACAAAAATACTTTTCAAATCAAGAATCACAAAAATGCACCCCTTTATACCGTATGACAATACGGGCAGTTTCAAAACACTGTATAATATTATACTTATACATACCTACTTTGTCAATAGAAAAAACAGCTTTTCCGTCAATTCAGGTAAAAAATAATTTACAACATCAGCCTAGAATTAATATATATTATATGTAGCATATTGCTATATTTTTATTCTGCTCTTTCATTTGCTAGCTTTATATTATCAGCTATGAAAAGCACGATATAAATTCTGACCAAGCTCGTACCACATATCATTCCACGCTGGATAAATAGCACCTAATACTAAAGCTATAATTATTATCGTAATTATCAGCTTAGCTTTTTTAGTAATTTTTCTCTGGTGCTGTGCCTGTGTTGCAAGTAAATCATTCAGGCTTTGTAGCTGTACAGCAACCTCTCCTAACTCCTCCTTCTTTTCATCAGGTGACGTACCGAGCAATTCGCTAACCGATACCTCTAGCACCTCTGAAATTCTGGTTAGGGTTTCTGCGTCAGGTACAGACAAATTCTTCTCCCACTTTGAAACTGTTTGACGTACAACATTTAATTTTACTGCAAGCTGTTCCTGTGTAATTCCTTTATTCTTACGAAATATCTTTATATTATCTCCTAGCATATATAACATCTCCTTTTCGTACTGCTATTATACAAAAAACAGCCCGTTGCTTCAAGCAACACAAATTAACATTGTGAATTTTAGCATAATACAGCCATTTTTCAGCATTATGTTACTTTACAATTCCATTGTCAAAGTAAGCCTTATATAAAGCTACCATAAAAAATTTAACAAAGCAACTGTAAAGCAAAAATAAAATGTAAAATAAGCTTGACATTTCAGTAAAGCCAGTGTATAATCTAAATGTAAAGTTCACTTTACGTTAAGGAGGCGATTATTTGAACAACAGAATAAAGGAATTACGAAAAAAAAATGGTGTTACACAGGAGGATTTAGGAAGCACCGTGGGTGTAACAAGACAGACTATTATTTCATTAGAAAATGGCAAATACAATGCTTCGTTACAGCTTGCATATAATATTGCTAAATATTTTAAAGTAACCATAGAAGATGTATTTATTTTTGAGGAGAATTAATTATGGATTTCAAGAAAAAGCTAAAAACAAGATTATTTTTATCAATAGCGTGTATTGTTTCAGGACTTGCTATGCTGGTAATATTTAACATCATCAAAGCTGGAAACAACTTTTTGACTTCATTTGCTCTTGGGTTAACGGTAGTAGGTATTGCCAGAGTAAGAAATTACTTTTTGATAACTAAAAACGATGAAAGTATCAGAAAGCAAGAAATAGCAGAAACCGATGAACGAAATATAGCCATTGTAAACAAAGCGCAAAGCATTTCTTTTATCATTTATATTATGCTTACTGTTGTTGCTATTACCGTTTTGCATTTATTTGATCAGACATTATTAGCAACTACTCTTTCAGTTTCTTTCTGCATTTTGCTTATAATTTACTTGATAAGCTATTGGATTATAAATAAAAGGTCATAATCATTTATAAAAAAATTAAAAGCAACTACATTTTAAAAGTGCTGTGTTTTTCTTACATAAGATTGATTTTAGTAAAATCATCTTTTTGGAAAAGCAAACAGCACTTTTGTTTTTTTATACGATAAAAAAGGCTACCTGTAAACAGATAGCCTTAAATTATTATCTATATTATAAATTATACGCCCTGAGCGATCATTGCCTCTGCAACCTTTTCGAAGCCTGCAATGTTAGCACCAACAACGTAGTTCTTCTCGAAGCCGTACTTATTAGCAGCAGCCTGAACATTCTTGAAGATATTAACCATAATACCCTGAAGCTTCTCGTCAACCTCTTCAAATGTCCATGATAGACGCATTGAGTTCTGGCTCATCTCAAGAGCAGAAGTAGCAACGCCACCTGCGTTAGCAGCCTTACCAGGAGCAAATAGAACACCGTTGTTCTGTAGCTCGTGTGTAGCGTCAAGAGTTGTAGGCATATTAGCACCCTCAGCAACAGCGATAACACCGTTTGCAATCAATCTCTTAGCGTCGTCAAGTAGAAGCTCGTTCTGTGTAGCACAAGGAAGAGCAATGTCACACTTAACAGACCAATCAAACTTACCCTCGTGGTATTCAGCGTTTGGACGGTAGTTCTTGTACTCTGATAGACGCTGTCTCTTAACTTCCTTAATCTCCTTAACAGCATCTAGGTCAATACCCTCAGCATCGTAAATCCAGCCTGTTGAGTCAGAAAGTGTAACAACCTTAGCACCTAGCTGAATAGCCTTCTCTGTAGCATAAATAGCAACATTACCAGCACCAGATACACAAGCTGTCATACCCTTTAGGTCGTAGCCATTGTTCTTTAGCATTTCCTCTGTGAAGTATAGTAGACCATAGCCTGTAGCCTGTGTTCTTGCAAGTGAACCACCATATGTTAGACCCTTACCTGTTAGAACGCCCTCATATACATTCTTTAATCTCTTGTACTGACCAAACATATAGCCGATTTCTCTAGCACCTGTACCGATGTCACCAGCTGGAACGTCTGTATCTGCACCAATGTGTCTTGTAAGCTCTGTCATAAAGCTCTGGCAGAATGCCATAATCTCTTTGTCGCTCTTACCCTTAGGATCGAAGTCAGAGCCACCCTTACCACCACCGATTGGTAGACCTGTTAGAGAGTTCTTGAAAATCTGCTCAAAGCCAAGGAACTTAATGATACCTAGGTTTACAGAAGGATGAAGTCTTAGACCACCCTTGTAAGGTCCGATAGCACTGTTAAACTGTACTCTGAAGCCTCTGTTAACCTGCATTTTGCCGTTATCATCTACCCAAGGCACCTTAAACATAATAACTCTTTCAGGCTCAGTGATTCTCTCAAGAATGCTGTACTCCTCGTACTTTGGATTCTGCTCGAAAACTGGCTCTAGTGATGTTAGAACCTCAGTTGCAGCCTGAATAAACTCAGGCTCGTTTGAATTCTTCTTCTTTAGTAGTTCTAGTTGTTCGCTTACATATGACATTGAAATACATCCTCCTAAAAGTAATAATATTTAAAATATTTTAATTAACATAAATAACACACTGATATTCTGCTTAACATATATATTTTTATGCAACAATACATTATATATGCTGAATATCTGTCGAAAATACATATACAACAGGCTAGCCACGATAGATATATACCACTTAAATAATACAGCCCTACTGTTGATACTAAAATTTTAGCACAAAAAAGCGAGAAATGCAACTAATTATTTTTAAAAATTCAAAACGATTTTAAAACTTTATGCCACTTAACAATATTTTTTGTTATTTTAATGCATTTTTTGAACATTTTATTACATTTAAGAGTAAAAAACAGGGAGCAAATAAATGCTCCCTTGCAAATTCAAAATCAAATAGTTGCAAAATTAAACTTCACAGCCACAACCATGGTCGTGGTCGCACTCTTTAATTGCACCTACAATAGGTGTAGGGTCAATGCCCTGTCTTGTGTAATAATCGCTTACAGCAGCCTTAATAGCCTGCTCTGCAAGTACAGAGCAATGCACCTTTACTGGTGGCAAACCGTCCAATGCTTCCATAACTGCTTTATTTGTAAGCTTTAGAGCCTCATCTATTGTCTTGCCCTTAATAAGCTCTGTTGCCATTGAGCTTGTTGCAATAGCTGCACCACAGCCGAAGGTTTTAAATGTTACATCTGTAATAACATTGTTATCAACCTTAATGTACATTTTCATAATATCGCCACATTTTGCGTTACCAACCTCACCTATACCATCAGCGTTTTCTATTTCGCCAACATTTCTTGGGTTAGCAAAGTGGTCCATAACCTTTTCACTATATGCCATTTCTTATCTCTCCTATTTTTTGATATATCATATATATTATAGCTTTTTGCTATTATCTTCTGAATTTTAAAATATTAAGCCTTTTCGTCAGCCTTAATTCTCTCCCATACTGGTGACATTGAACGCAGAGTATTAACTACCTCTGGTACACACTTAGCAATGTAATCAATTTCTTCGTCTGTTGTTTCGTCACTGAATGAAAGTCTTAATGAGCCATGTGCAATTTCGTGTGGTAAGCCGATTGAAAGCAAAACATGGCTAGGGTCTAGTGAGCCTGATGTACAAGCAGAGCCAGAGGAAGCACAAATTCCCTTTAAATCAAGTCTTAGCAACAATGCCTCGCCCTCTATACCCTCAAAGCACATATTTATGTTACCTGGTAAACGCTTATCTCTGTCACCGTTAAGTCTGCTACGCTCAATCTGTGAAAGACTGTCGATAAGTCTGTTACGCATTTTTGTAAGCTTTTCAGTACGCTCATCAACAGTAGCAACAGCACGCTTTACAGCACTTGCAAGACCAACTATGCCTGCAACATTTTCAGTACCTGCACGCATACCACGCTCCTGAGCACCACCGTCTATCAGAATTTGTGGACGAATACCCTTTCTTACATATAAAGCACCACAGCCCTTTGGTCCGTGTAGCTTATGTGCTGTCATAGAAAGCATATCAATATTCTGTGCCTTTACATCTATATGAACATTACCCATAGCCTGAACAGCGTCTGTATGGAATATTACACCGTGCTTTTTGCATATAGCACCAAGCTCAGCTATTGGCTGTATTGTTCCGATTTCGTTATTAGCATACATAATGCTTACAATAGCAGTTGTATCCTTAATTGCAGATTCAAGCTCCTCAGGACGAACAAGACCGTCACTGTGTACATCTAGCAATGTAATTTCAAAGCCCTCTTTTTTGAGTGCTTCACAGGTATGAAGTACTGCGTGGTGCTCGAATGCTGATGTAATAATATGGTTTTTACCCTTAGCCTTAAGAGCCTTTGCAACACCCTTGATAGCCCAGTTGTCAGACTCGCTACCACCTGATGTAAAGAATATTTCTCTTGCCTCTGCATTTATAGCATTGGCAATATCCTCTCTTGCTTTTTCCACTGCCATTTTAGCCTCTGAGCCTACTGAATACATACTTGATGGATTACCATACACCTTAGTAAGATAAGGCATCATATCCTCAAGCACCTGTGGAGCCAGAGCAGTAGTTGCAGCGTTATCTGCGTATATTCTATTCATATAAAATAACACTTCCTTACTATAAAATATAAAATTACTTGCAAATGCAAAGCAGTATTCAAATTTTCAATTAAGAGTATTTCTTAGCCTGAGCAACAGCAAGCCTGTCGCAACGCTCATTTTCTGGGTGTCCTGCGTGTCCCTTTACCCATACAATAGTAACATTATGCTTATCGTATAATGCTAAAAGCCTTTCCCATAAATCTGGGTTTAAAGCTGGGTCAGTTTTATTACGCATCCAGTTGTTAGCCTTCCACTTTTTAGCCCAGCCCTTTGTAAGTGCGTTACAAACATACTGTGAGTCGCTATATAACGTAACATTACAAGGCTCTTTAAGTAAAGCTAGGGCTTCAATAACAGCTGTAATTTCCATTCTGTTATTAGTTGTGTTGGCTTCTCCACCAGAAATCTCTTTTTCTGTTGATTTGTACCTGAGCACAGCACCCCAACCACCAGGGCCAGGATTACCCGAGCAGGCACCATCAGTAAAAATCTCTACATTTTTCATAGATTAATCCTCTATTATTTATTTGCAAAGCTATTATAAACCCTAATACCAATAATTTCAATAGGAATTTCTATATTTATAATAAATTTACACCTTTTTAGTAGGAATTAAGAAAAATGGGTAGTGTATATCAAGATAATAGTAGGTTAAATTTGGGTTTGTAGGGCTAACGCACAAACTAAGATAGAAAAAAACATAAAGTTTAGATCCACCCTTTTTAAAGGGTGGTGGGTCAAGGGCAACGCCCTTGCATGTTTTAAGGACGGAGTCCTTAACTCATAGTTTTTCCTAAAAATGCCGTGTACACGGCA
>JAXJTP010000180.1:0-3072 GCA_036309525.1 Acutalibacteraceae bacterium
ATCGAAAAATACGAGCACCTAATCTGACCGCCGTTGCACACAGTTGGGGTTAACCCCAACTGTGTGCAACATTCAAATCTAAACTTTCATAAATAAACTTACACACTTTTCTTGACAAAGCCTAACACCAAAGAAAATGATCGAACTTTTCTTATCTAAAAAACAGGAAGATAGAGGAGATTACAGACAAGTGGAATATTTATAAATCATATATATCATCACAGTCGTCATCATCGTCATCATAATCATAATCATAATCACAGTCATCATCACAGTCGTCGTCATAGTCATCATCACAGTCGTCATCATCGTCATCATAGCCATAATAGTCATCGTCGTCATCAACATCATACATATCAGTATCATCACATATATCATATCCTAAATTAGAAATTTGATTTTGTATGTAAGATAATTCTGTTGAAAGATTACTGATTTGGTTGTCTAATTTAGTTTTTTTATTTGGAAGATTATTCAATTCCTTTTCTTTAGATGTTAGCAGTTTTTGCTGTTCATCTATTTCTTGCTGAAGTGCTGTTATATCCTGATTACGTCTGTTCTCAATTTCTTTATGTTCAGATTCGAGGGTGTTAATATCCTCGGTAAGCTTAATTTTTTCAATTATAGTACTCTCAATCTTTTGGGTAAGCTCTTTTTTTAATAAAAATCTCAAAAAGAATGCATTTTCTTTTTGTGCTTGTAAATCCTTGATAGATTTTTCAGCTGACTCTATTTCTTTTTTCTTCTTTTCTATATCTGAATTTATTCGATTAAGCTCCTTAGAAGCGTTTGCTTCGATTTTTGACTTGCTATCTGGAAAAGCCTTCTCAGCGTTGTCAATGCTTTGTTTAATATCATCTATTTCCTTTTTAAGTGGTTCTTCTTTTGAATCAAGGTTTTTTCGTCTCTTTTTTGCATTTTTAAGAGATTGTTCTGTTTTTATTAAAGTATTATCGAGTTCCTTTTTTAATTTATTTCTTTGAAAATCTGGTGTGGACTTATATTTTGAAATCCACCACCTTCGTATATCCTTAGAGGCTGATGATATATGAAATTTGTCATAAAACCTTTCATCACCATAAAAATCATTCATATAGTCATCAAATGTGATTAATGTCTCGTCAAATGGAAAATAATAAACACAATCATTTCCTCGAAGAAAATAAAAAGAGGTCCCGCCAAAATAAATATTAAATTCACTCTCTTCAGTGACAATCATTTTATCTATTAATTTTTTGATAATATTTATAGAAGCATCTGAACAGCCTTTTTCTAAAAACTCTTGTCCCTTTTTGTGAATATTCAAAATTAAGGAGTCATGTTTTTTAGCAAAACTATCACGTAATCTGATGAGTTTTTTTGCACTTTTTATTACATCGCTTTTAGAATTAAGATCGGTGTTGGATTTTTGATCCCTGTAATCCTTTTTCTTGTGCTCGTAAAGCCATATAATTTCCTTAGATTTTTTCTTTGTTTCTTCTACAAATTTTATTACCTTATCGTCAATATTTTCCTTTTTGTTCGCTGTAGCCATATTAATCCTCCTATTGATAATTTATTTAAACTATAATATAAATTATGAAGCGTTGTATATCTGTGCTAAAACTGCACCAGTAAATGTACCTGTTGCACTTGCTATAGTATTAATCAATTCTTTTTTTGCTGTTTTTGGGTGCTTTTGTATGAGCTCATCACCTAAAATAGTGCAATCATAAGCGTTTGCGCCATAGTTGTTAGAAAGATTATTCTTTTTAATAAGCTTTGCAGAAAGCAATTCCTTTAGCATATCTTTAAACTGACTGTGCTCAATGCGTAATTCCTTGTGCGATATGTATTTATATTTACTTATAGCTTTAAGTAAAATATATCTTTTTGAATAGGAATCTTCTAATTTGCTATTACCTAAATTATATGGATAGCGTGTACCACTGATAACCCTGAATCCATTCTCTGTTTTAGTGATACCAGGAATATTTTTATAGTTACGCTTTATAGTAGCTTCTTTTACACCTGAGTTATTTACAAACTCTTCAAATTCAATATACTTAATCTTTATTTTACTCATATAATCACCTATTCATCAAATATTTCTTGCAAACAATTCAAAAGCGTTCTGTTTTAAATTACATAGTTAAATATCACTCAAAAACAACGCAACAATAATATTATTATTTTAACATATTAAAAATTATAGTGGCTTTATTTCTTTGTGTGTTTTTAACTAATATAATTATATCATATTAACTGTACTATAAACAGTACTTTTTATATTTTTAATAACAAGAAAAAACAAAGAGCAAGAATTTTCGAAGAACAAAACACTGTGAAAATAAATTACTTTTGAGCATTACATATAATTTGTGATAAAAAATTGCAATATCATACAGCTTAGTGATATTAAGTGTAGCTATCCCGTACCCCTAACGCTATATATGGGAACAGCAAATGATACCGAACACCTAACGCTATATATACGGAAGAAGTGTACCACCCACCCTCCCACGCTATATAATCAGAGGAAGGAATGCAGACATCCAAACAGGGAAGCAGATTTCCACACTAATGCTATATAATTGAAAGGAAGTTATTTTATGTTCAAAGAAGTTATTTGTAGAAATTGTGGATTTAAATTTATACTTACAGAAAAAGATAGTAGGTTTTATGATGAGCAAGGCTGGGAAACACCAAAGCGTTGTGTGTGTTGCCGTGAAAAGGCTCGCCAGGAAAAAGCTAGTCCATATTATGGTATAGAAGAGGCTCAGGTAAACTATACCCCTTGTAAAAAACGCAGACAAAGAGTTCATTATAGACCACATCTTGTAGGAGGCTTCCAATAAGAAAAGAAGTATTCTGTTTTGATTGTGACTGTTATTTTAATGCTTCGTTAAGAACGATTGAAAGGTTAAAATTAAAGGATTTTGTGTTTTTACATATTAGACCTGTTCGATAACCTACATTTGGAAATTATAAATACCACAAATTAAAGAAACACGCAAAGCGAATCTTCTACGTTTATTTCTGTAACGAGAAGATAAAATTTTAAATCTTTTTATATAACGATTGATATGCTCA
>JAXJTP010000181.1:0-4611 GCA_036309525.1 Acutalibacteraceae bacterium
ACCATTGTTTTTAAAAAGAGATTTTCTTAGATTTATAACATTACCATTGCTATAATATTAGTGGGCTTATTGTTAACTTGTTGAAAAGTTGAGCATACCTATAATAACAATGTCGTTAGCTTAACGACATTGTTATTATGTATCTGCTTCGCAGATGTGATATTCGCCATAAGGCGAATGATGTTTTGCTTATCGCAAAATGATGTTTTACCCTAAAGGGTAAAAGTTAAGGGTACTGCAAGCAATTAGCTTCACTAATTGCTTGCAGTATTTATTATTTAGAAATAAAAACCATTGTTTTTAAAAAAAGATTTTCTTAGATTTATAACATTACCATTGCTATAATATTAGTGGGCTTATTGTTAACTTGTTGAAAAGTTGAGCATACTCCTATAGAATGATAGTGGGTATGCTGTTTTTTGTCACAAAATCTATCATTAAATTTTTATATAGACAATTACGCTGTTTTACGAAAGATTACTTGTTCAAATTTTAACTACGTGTTATACTTATTATGTATAATTTATAAGAAAGTGGGTGTTGAATTTGAATGGTGTAGTCTCATCGCTGAAAATAGCAATTTGTGATGATATGCAAAGTGAGAGAAATCTGATTATTTCGTTTCTTTCAGAGTATCTTGATATTAACGGTATGGTGGCACAGATAGACGAGTATTCAAGTGGAGAAAGCTTTCTTAATTCAAATGTGTCTTTATATGATTTAGTGTTTATGGATATTTTTATGGACGGCATAAACGGAATGGAAACAGCTAAAAAGCTGGTAGAAAGCGAAAATCGTACAAAGATTGTTTTTTGTAGTACATCAACCGAGTTTGCAGCAGAGTCGTATGATGTGTCAGCTTTGCATTATCTTGTAAAGCCCTTAGAGAAGGAAAAATTTTTTAAGGTGCTAGAGCGTTTTTTCAGCACCTATACAAGCCTTAAAACAATTACTATAAAGGTAGGAAGACTGGAAGAGGAAATATTTATTAACGATATTCTTTACGCAGAGTCGGATAATCATAAATGTATTATACATACTGTAAACGGAAATATTACAGCTAGTATAAGTATGGGTAAGCTTGCAGAAATGCTTATGCCATATGATTTTATAAAGCCAGTACGATATGCTGTTGTGGCTTTGCGTGAGATTGTAAATGTTCCTACAGATACTATCACACTTTCGGACGGCAGAAGCTTTTCGGTAGGCAGAAAAGAAAGAGAAAATGTTAAAAAGGCATTTACCGATTATAAATGGAAAGCAATGCAAAGAAAGCTGGGTGATATGTAGGTGTATTTTATAATAAGTGCTTTTTTATGTACTTCAATACATATCAGCCTTTTAGTAATGAGGTATATACCATTTGCAGAAATAGTTACACAAAAGCAAAAAAGAATTTTGCTTACGCTTTACAGTGTTTTTCTTTTGGTAGACCTTTGTGTAAATATTACAGTTTCAAAATTTGAGGCTTTAACCTTTGCTTACTATAAGCAAAGCCTTATAATATTTTCTGTTTTGATGACAGCAGTAAATATTCTTGTTATTAAAAACAGGCTACGAGAGCATCTTTTTACCTGTGGACTAACAGCAGTATTTTTTATGGCTTGCTTTACAGTTGTTAGCTATATACAGTCCTTTGCTGATCTTAGTGATCAGAATATTATTTTAATTGAGCATACCCTTATACTTATAGCTATGTCGGTTTTTTCGTATCCTATTATAAAAACACAGCTGGTAAAAACGGTAACACCATTTTTAACTATAGAAACAGGCTTTTACTGGGGCGATGTGTGGGTTATTCCTTGTGCAATGTTTATTACAAGCTATCTTACAGTACCTATTGAATCCTATGCACAAAGCCTTACACAGGTAATAAGCAGAATTTTTATGATGCTGGCAACCTTTTTTATCTGTCGTTCTATTACAGCTGATTATGAACGAATTGAAGACCAGCGAACAATGACAGACCAGCTGAATATGCAAAAGAAATATTATACAGCACTTTCTGAAAATGTGGAAAAAACAAGAAAATCAAGACACGATTTAAAGCACCACATTGCTGCTATAGTTCAGTTTGCTAAAAATAATGATACTGAAGAAATAATAAATTATTGCAGTAACCTTACACAAATGCAATATAGTGAAATAAGCATTCCATATTCAGGTAATTCGGCTGCTGACGGTATATTCTTTCATTATGCTGTGCTTGCAAAGAATAATAATATTGAATTTAACTTAACAGGTATGGTTAAAAGTGGCAGAGTTACAGACGTTGACCTTTGTGCGTTGCTAGGCAATGCACTTGATAATGCTGTAACAGGCTGTTTAACAACAAACGGAAAGCGAGTTATCAATGTTTCGAGTAAAAGCGAGGGTAATATGCTTGCTATAATGGTTAGTAATTCATTTGATGGAGTTATAAAAAACAGCAAAAAGGGTAATATATTATCTCGTAAGCGTGATAACAGAGAGGGTGTTGGTATTACCTCTATAAGGTCGGTATGCAAAAAATACGACGGTAATCTTAGAATAGATTATAATAATAATACCTTTATGTGTATGATGTTGCTTAATACGTAAATAGAAAAACAGAGCTGATTGTTGATATAATCAGCTCTGTTTTTCTATATATAGATTGACTTTACTGCATTAATTTGGTATATTAAAGGCATAGAAAAATTAACGTTAACAGGTGTCAAGGATAGATTATTTTATTTTTGGTGAAAAGGGAATCGGGTGAAAATCCTGAACGAACTCGTCGCTGTAAAGATGGAATGTTGCTCTGGCAGTAAATTATTCAGCAGATTATTTACTGTAATGTCACTGAATTTTACAATTTGGGAAGACTGAGCAACGTGTTGATGTCTGAGTCAGAATACCTGCCTGTTAATGAGATATGTAAAGCCACGAGTAATTGGTTTATGCATTATTAGATAGTATACAGGCTGTTTATGTCCGTGTGCTGTGTAGCTGTGTGCTTAATCCTCTTGCTTATTTTAAGTAAGAGGATTTTATTTTTATAGCCTGTTATAGGTGGGCGTGCATAGGTGAAATTTTCTATAATTTTATTAATGAAAGGATTTAAGAAAATGAACGAAGAAAAGCTAAAAAGGAGTATTGGTATAATTAGCATAGCTATGGTTATTGTTGCAATTATGGTGGTGGCTGTGCCTATGATAGCCATTTTTTCACCTAAAGGAGCATTAAGTGAGAATAATATAGCGACAGAGCAAGCAACAGCAGTTGAAAAGGCTATAACAATAGAGGTTATTGACTCTGCAAAAAAATCTGTTACTTATAATGTAACAACAGACGCTGAATTTTTGCGTGGTGCTATGGACGATACCGAGGGCTTGGAGTATTCGGGTGATGAATCACAATATGGTATAATGGTTAAAACAGTAAATGGTGAGCTTGCTGATTACGACAAAAACGGTGCTTACTGGTCGTTTACTGTAAATGGTGAGTATAGTAATCACGGAATAGACACACAGCCTGTTAATGACGGTGATGAATTTGTAATTGCTTATACAACCTTATAAATCTGCTAAAATAAAAGCCTGTTCACTGTAAGCTAAGTGAACAGGCTTTTACATTATGTATTGATAATAGATTTATAGAATAATCTCTCCGTCAACATTGCCACATAGTCCAGCTGCGTTAGACTCGTCTGTATCGATATGTGCAGCAGGTGCAAATTTGTCGCTTACTCTGATAACAACATCACCAAAAATAAGATTTCTGCCGTTGCTGTCAAGCTTTAAAGAAACAATCTGCTTGTCTGTTACGCCAAATTCCTCGGCTGTTTTTGGGTCAAGGTGAATATGTCTTTTTGCAGCAATAACACCCTCTGTAATCTCACATTCGCCAGCAGGGCCTACAAGCTTACAGCCACATGTGCCCTCAATGTCACCAGATTCCTTTATAGGAGCAGTTACACCGATTTTTCTTGCGTCAGAAAGTGAAAGCTCTACCTGTGTAGCAGGTCTTACAGGGCCTAGAATTGTCATAGTAAATTCACCCTTAGGGCCTATAACTCTTACCTTTTCTTCACAAGCGTACTGTCCAGGCTGTGATAGATCCTTTTTCTTTGTTAATGTAGCACCCTTGCCGAAAAGTGTTTCAAGTACCTCCTGTGATACGTGAATATGACGGGCTGATGTTTCAACCATTACTTTGTTGCTCATTGCTTTTACCACCGTTTCAGAATATATTTAACCTAAATAAAAAAAGAGCAGTTAGGTTCTATATTTTATTGTACAACTTTATATCATCAAATTCAACACCAAAATGAATTGTTTTTTATATGAATATGTAATATCAGACAAAGGGTAGCTTTGCTAAATGGTTGCAGAGGGGTTGATTGAAGAAATTTGGGTTTGTAGGGGAGTTACGCACAAACCAAACAGCACAAACTTGCTACCAAAACAATCCTACTTCAAACGCAGATGTGGTTTGACTAGGCTTGGGGGATTCCATAAGGGGGCTTGACCCCCTTTGGTCGTGTGGGGAGGGTTAAGGGAGGGGATTTCGAAATTCCCTCCCTTACAATCTTTGCTTACTTTCTTTTGCAAGAAAGTAAGAGCCCGTACGGCTTGAGTACTATTAAAT